>JAYVNZ010000261.1:0-10459 GCA_043758185.1 Gemmatimonadaceae bacterium
AGCTGATCCACCGTCTGGAGCATGGCCTCGATGGGATCCTTGAGGTTGTGGCTCTGGTCGATCATGTAGGCTGGGTCGAAGCCAGCCAGCCGTTCGCGGCCAGCAAGCACCAACTCGTGAAAGATCAGGAACAGCGCATAGGGCTTGATGGATCCGGCAGTCAGGTCATCGTCGCCGTATTTCGAGTCATTGAAGTGAAAGCCACCCAGCTTTCCGACGCCCAGCAGACGCGACACCACGAGCTCGATGTTGGTGTTGGGCAGGTGATGGCCGAGATCCACGAGGCACTGCGCGCGATCGCCAAGCGATTGGGCGAGCACGAGGGACGAACCCCAGTCCTGCACCACCGTGGCGTAGAACGCCGGCTCGTACGGCTTGTGCTCGGTGAACAGGCGCCAGTGATTCGGCATGGCTGCATAGACTTCATGCAGGCAGTCGCGCACGCGCTCGAAGCTGCCGCGGAGCGACATCTGGCCGGGGTAGTTCGACCCGTCCGCAAGCCAGACCGTGAGCGCCTCGCTCCCCAGCGCCTTGCCAATCTCGATGACGCGCAGGTGGTGCTCCACGGCCTGACGGCGCACCGCCGCGCTGGGATTGCTGAAGGAACCCAGCTTGTAGCTCAGCGCCTGACCCGGCTGGTCCTGGAAGGTGTTGGAATTGATGGCGTCGAACCCCAGTCCCAGGTGCGCCGCGTCTGCGCGCACGGCCGCCATATCCGTAGGCGCGTCCCACGGGATGTGGAGCGAGATGCGCGGTGCAGCGCCCGTGAGGCGGTGCACGCACGACGCATCCTCCATCTTCTCGCGCAGCGTGCGCGGTTCGCCTACGCCAGGAAATCGGCCGAAGCGGGTGCCGCCAGTCGCGAAGGCCCACGAGGGAAGCGCGACCTGGAACTCCTGCACCCACCCCACCGCATCATCAACGCGCACGCCGTCTCGCTCGAGACGCTCGGCAAGCTCCGCAAAGTCGCGTGCGTGGTCGCGCGCGACGCGGGCACTATCCACATCCCGTTGTGGGATCACTCTTCGGCGTAGCTGCACATGTGTTCACCAATGATCGAACGTTCAACTGCAGTATACATGGCTTGCTGGGCCCAGGCACTACTGGCGTGGAGCATGAGACGTTGCAGCGGGGCCGATCGAGACGCAAGCGCGTGGGCAATCGTCAGAGAGGCATCGATCCTGTTTGCCGGGAGCCGAACGACTGGCTCCAGCGTCGAGACCCCAACGCCCTCCACCTCACCTCCTGCGAATCATGCCTCGACTGGCGAAATTCTTCCTCGTCGGCGCATTGCTGCTGTTCGTGGCCGGCGCCACCACCATGCTCCTGCGCGGCGTGGTTGTGGAGTACGCCGTCACGTGCACGCGCGTGGCTCCCGCCCGATGCACGCTCGCGCGGAGCGGCCGGCTGCGCAGCACCGCACGCGAGACCATCGTTCCCCTGGCTGCCATCGATTCGGCAACGGTGCGGCACCTGTCGCCGCGCCGGGGAGCGCCGCGTGTATTCCTCTACCTCGACGGCCGGCCAGCGGCGCGCTTCGCAGCGGAGTTCGAGGGCGGAGACGCGGCCGACGACGCGTACGCCGCCGCACGTCGCCTCAATGCGTTTCTCCGGCAGCGCGACGTGCAGGACGTACGGGTGGACGCGCACGCCCCCAGGCTCATCGGCATCCTGTCCTGGATTGCGCTGGCGGTGACGGCGCTGCTCGCAATTGTGGCAGCGTGCGCCGCGTTAAGCCCTACTGCCAGCTAATGGGGCTGCCTATCCGTGCTTGCCCGTACACCTGCTATCCAGCGCCCTCCACAAGCTTCACCAGCAGCGCACTCTCCACCGTGTTCACAGGCAACGCGGTCCACGTGCGCAACGCGTGGTCGGCCGAGTAGGCGGCGGCCACGAGCGGCCCGGTGTTGCCGCGAATGCGCGCCCCAACCTGCCCGTCCCAGTCCAGCGCGCACCACTGAGCCTCGTCTCGCGGGAGCATCCGCCGCACCATCCGCCGCAGCATCCGCGGCACATTGTTCACCTCGGCCACCGGGAGCACGTGGGTGTCGGTGTCGTCTCCGATCACCGCGCGCAACGCCGCCGTCCACAGCGCCACACCCGGTGCCCCTTCGCGATTGCCCACCACCACAATCAGCGGCACGCCCTCGTACGTACTCGCGTCCAGCTCGCGCCCGAACTGGTCGGTGAGGGAGAAATCCGGTAAACGGCGCGGGGGAGCCATCGTCACACCACGCTCGGCTCTGCCAGTTCGCACGGATGTGCTGCCAGCCCCCGCTCCAGCTGGAGGGTGGAATGCGCAATGCCGAAACGATCGCGCAGCAGCCGGCACGCCGACGCAATGAGCGCATCCTCGCCCCCCGACTGGCAGCGCACGAGGTGAGCGGTGAGCGCCACGTCCGTTGTGCTCATGCCCCAGATATGCAGGTCGTGAATCTCCACCACGGCGTCGAGGCTCATCAGCAACTCCTGCACGGCGGCGGGATCGATGCCGCGAGGCACCGCGTCCATGGCCAGGTTCATGGAATCCGTTGCCAGCCCCCAGCTCGCCCACGTGATCAACGCCACCAGCAGCAGGCTCACCGCGGGATCGAGCCAGAGCCAGCCCGTGATGCCAATCACGAGGCCCGCCACCACCACGCCGGCCGACGCCGCCGCGTCGCCCATCATGTGGAGGAAGGCGCCGCGGATGTTGATGTCGCTGTCACGCCCGCGCATGAAGCCGAGTGCCGTGCCCACGTTGATGACGATGCCGATGGCCGCGACGATCATGACCGTACCGCTCGCCACCGGGGCAGGATGGCGCAGCCGACCAATGGCCTCCACGGTGATCGCACCCACGGCGATGAGGAGGAAGCCGGCATTGGCGATGGCCGCGAGGATGGAAAAACGCCGCAGTCCGTACGTCCGCCGCGGTGTGGGCCCGCGCCGCGCCAGCACGCTGCCAGCCCACGCGAGCAGCAGCCCAAGGACATCGCCGAGGTTGTGACCTGCGTCCGCCGTGAGTGCCAGGGAGTGGGCACGTAGCCCGAACACCACCTCCGCGACGACGAACATCAGGTTGAGCGCAACCCCGATCGCGAACGCGCGGTCGAAGCTGGACGGCACATGGTGATGGTGCCGGTGTCCGCCGCCCGCATGACTGTGGTCGTGGTCGTGATGTGCGTGTCCGGCTTCGTGCACGTGCGCATGTGTCATGTCGTCGTACCTCCCCTCGTACCGCACTGCCGCCCGCGATGCATGATCCCGTGCATGAAATTCATGACGCATCCACCAATTGCTCAGGTATACTTGAGGTGAGTATACAACAGCTCGCCGCATGCCGGGGAGCCCTCACCGGCCTCATGGAGGAAATCGTTGATCGCGAGTGGATCGGCCTCGTTCGCGCATACCTCCGCTCACGCGCGCGACGCCGCCGTCATCCTTTCGGTCGTCATCGGGGTACGACCTGGGCACGTTCGCTGCCGACATCGGCATCTTCGTTGTCCGACTCTTCGCTGCCACCGCGCATGCAGATCCTGAAAGCCACGCCGCTCCTGCTCGTCACGGTGCTTCTGACCGCCGCTGCGGTGCCGCTGCGTCGCGCAGATGAGCTCCCGAGCGCCCAGCGACCGGTCGTTCTCCTGGTCCACGGACGCGGCTCCATCGCGCGCGACTCCGCAACGTTTCGCCGTGCTGCGTTGCAGTCGCTGCGCGCGGGCGCGTACCGGGCAACGGGGGATTCGCTGTTCGACGACGGCGACGTGCGGCTCGTGTGGTACGCCGACCTCATGACCGCGCGGCGCGGCGCGAGCAGCTCGACCCTGTGCGCACGACCGGCCGATGAAGGCATCTCGCCGTCGTTCCTGTTGCGGTCGCTGGCGCTCGTCGCGAGCGACGTTCTCAGCGTGGGCGCGAGCGATTCAACAGACGACGATGCCCGCGACGTCGCCGGCGACCTCCGCTTCCTTGGAGACCCGGCGCTGCAGTGCGATGCGGAAGGCCGTGTCGATCGCGCGGTTGACCGCGCGCGGACCGAGCGACGACCCGTCGTCGTGGTGGCGCACAGCCTCGGCGCGCTGGTGACGTGGGGCTACCTCCAGCATCGCGGCACCCTCGATGCCCACGACCCATACGAGATCCAGCGGTTGGTCACCCTGGGGTCTCCCATCGGCCATGCCGAGTTGCGCGAACTCCTGTTTGGCGACACGTCGGCGGTGGCGTTGCCGCGCGCGGTGCGGTCGTGGGTGAATGCGGTGAACGCCGACGACCCGTTTGCCGTGCGACTCCTGCCGCTGGACGGCGCACATGAGCCGTCGTCCGCGCTACGCGGCGTCACGGACCTCATGACGGCGTCAGGGGAGGAGTCCGCGCACGACCTGCGGAGCTACCTGCGTGATTCGACGACGGCCGCGGCCATCGTCGGCGCGTGGTGCGAGGCGGCGGAGATGCGTCGCCGATTTGCGGGGTGCGCGTCCGTGACCGGCCGATGAATCAATCGTCGCGGGGCGCGTGACCTGTCCCCGCGGTGGCGCCCCGATGTCGTTGAAAGCGGACAATCACCCGCGCCATAAAACTGCCTGTTCGCACCCAACGTGTTGCAGGCAAACGGCTTGGCCATGAGGCAATCGGTGGCGCCGAAGCTGCCTTGCTCACGGGCATGACCTCGCGCACACTGGCCCATCCGGGTGGCATCCTCGCCTGTTCCGTGCTCCTGCTGTCAGGGTGTGCGCAAGGGACGTTCGGCGTCTCGCCGCAGACTATCCTGTCCACGGTCATCATGGCGGGCGAGGCGATGAGCTCGCGGGGTACGTCGTCGGACTCGCGCACCACGTCGTCGTCGCGCAGTGGCGCGCGCTATCCGCGATCGCCGGCCGCAACAGCGACCGTGTCGCGGGTGCTGGGTACGGCGGACCAGTACGTTGGCGTGCGGTACAAGTGGGGCGGCACCACGCCCGACGGCTTCGACTGCTCTGGCTTCACGCGATTCGTCTTCGCGAGGCACGGCATCCAGTTGCCACGCACGTCCCGCGAACAGGCGCGGGCGGGCCAGGGAGTTCCCGTGGACCCCGGTGCGCTGCTGCCGGGCGACATCCTGCTGTTCGCCGAGCCGGGCGAGGCGATCTCGCACGTGGCCATCTATGTGGGTGACGGCCAGATCATCCACGCATCGTCGAGCTACGGCGCGGTGAATTACCTGGACCTCAGTTCCCACCGCGGCGACTGGTTCGTGCAGAACATGGTCGCGGCGCGGCGCCTTACGTCTAACGGCCGAAGCCTCGTGCAGGAGTTGCGGTACCTCACCATTCCCGGCCTGCCCTTCGACCCACCCGACCGGGCTCCTGCACCGCGATAGCCCAGCGAGTGCTACGTTGCCCGCGCCTCGCGCACCACACGCCAGCGCGCTCCCTGCCCCACCAGTTGATACACCTTCTCGAAACGCAACGCCTCCGGCCGTTGCCCCGTCGCGGCGCCGAACTTCTCGGCGGCAAACCAGATCTCCACCGTGTCGGGCGAGATGCGGAACACATCGGACGATCGCACGATGTACCCCGCCTCCGGCCCGGGGCACCGCGGCGTATCCCTTGGCGTGCTGCGAATGGGCTCACAGGTGCCGAGAATGAGGCCTCGCGCGCGCAGTGAGCGAACGAGTGCGGCCGGTACGGCGGCGCCCCCGCTGTCGCCTGCGGTACGGGGAAGTCGGCGCGGGTGCATCCGTAGGGTCAACGATGGTTCCACGTCGAACGCCGTCCGCACGGCCGCTTCGACAATCCGGGACTCGGCGTCGATTGGAAGGTTTGCCACCGACAGCCCATGCCCGCGGGCATACGAGTCGCCGCGGTCGCCACCCGTGCACCCTGAAGCAAGTACGCTCAGCATCGCCATGCGCACCATCGCTGGCGCAAGACGCAGCAGGGAACAGTGCGGCACTGGTTTACGCAGCCTCCTCATTCCAGCATCCTGCTGCGCGGTCCGCTCGGCCTCGCGCGAAACATCAGTGCCTCGAGCTCCACGTTGGCGAGCGCCGCCCAACCCGGTGGGATGGGACGCTGGCGGCGTCGTTCCAGTGCACTGTGAAACACAAGCCACCCTTCGCTCTCCGTGGAGCTTTCCATTCGGCGTATGTCCACCCGACGCGGCGGTTCGTCCGTACGGTCCAGGTTGCGCCGCTCTTCCATGGTGCGACGCTCCTCGAGCCGTGGATGTGCTTCCCACACGTCCCAGTGAACGCCTCCGTGATCCACGAATGAGCGAAGTGGCATGATGACGCGCGTCTGGCCGAGGTTCGGGAGACCATCAAGCTTCTGGAGCGAGCCGAGCAGGTGGATTCTACGCAGTTGCCCGCATCGGGGGTATCCTTCTGCACTCACGACAATCGATGTCGCACGAGGCTCATGTCGTCCCTTGTCTGCTTCCCCAGCTGTGGAGTCCCATGACCTGGTTCATGTCCCGATCGCCCCGGTGGTGGCTGGTTGTGCTGGCCTGTACTGCGAGTTGCCAGACGATGCCGTCGCCTTCCACGTCAACGGGTGGCATGATGTCGCCCGACGGCGCGCGCCAGGCACGGCTCGGTGGCGGCTCGCACGCACCCATCGGCGCGCAGCTCTACAGCTTCCGTGAGCAGGCCAAGCGTGATCCCATTGCAATGATGGCCACAGCGCGCGGCTTCGGGATCACCGATGTGGAAACAGCGGGCCTGTACGGAATGCCCGTCGCGCAATTGGCCGAGGCGCTCAGGAACGCCGGGCTGCATGCCAGCTCGATGCATGCGTCGTATGACGACTTCAAGAAGACGCCTGAAACCGTGATCGCCAACGCCAGGGCGGTAGGGGCAAAGTATGTCGGTCTCGCATGGTATCCACACACCGGCGCATTCACCGAGACGGACGCGCGCCGTGCGATCGCGGACTTCAACCAGTTCGGCAGCGCGATGAAGGATGCGGGACTGGTGTTCTTCTATCACAACCACGGTTACGAGCCTGTGCCCTATGGCAGTGGCACGCTGCTCGACCTCATCATCAGGGAGACGGACCCGTCACTCGTGTCGTTCGAGCTGGACGTATTGTGGGCGTGGCTCCCGGGAGTGGATCCTGCGGCAATCATCAGGAAGTATCCGGGCAGGTTCAAGCTCATGCACATCAAGGACATGAAGCCTGGCGTCGCGAGAGGATCGCTCACGGGTGGCCTTGCAGCGGATCTGCAGGCTGTCATTGGCCAGGGGCAGGTGAACTGGACGGAGTTGCTGAAGGCGGCGGAGCGCGATGGCCTGGAGCACTATTACCTCGAGGATGAAACTCCCGATCCGCTCACCAATGTGCCGAAGAGCATCGTGTACCTGGAGGGCCTGAGGTACTGATGCCGTAGTGGTGGGGTGGGGAGCGTGCCGCGCGTCAGCATCGGCACGCGTACCGCTCCGCCGAGCGGTGACCTACCGTGCTGGCGCAGGGGGAGCAACGAACCGCCGCGACTGGCGCTCGTACGCATGGGCAAGTGCCAGCACGCGCGCATCGCTGCCCGGCAGCCCGACGAACGAGATATTGCCGGCCGGCATGCCATCGGCTCCCATGCCCGCTGGCACGGACACCTCCGGCAACCCGAGCCAGTTGCCGTAGCCGAGCGTCGTGCGGATGTCGGGCCATGGATCGACGGCACGCGGCGCGGCGAACGGCATGGTGGGATACACCATCGCGTCGAGACGCTGTGCCCGAAAGGTCTCCGCAAGCTGTGCGACAACAGTCTCGCGCGAACGGGCGAACGACATGCCCGCCGGATCGCGCTCGTACGGCTGGTCGATCAGGCGCGCCATCGCGTCCCACTCTCGCGGCAGCACGTCATAGTAGTGCTGGTAGGCGGCCAACCCGCGCTCGACGTCTCGACGCGGGTCCGTGCTGCGCCCCGCGAAATATCGAAGCAATGCGTTTGCCGTCGCGGCTGGCGAGTTGGCATTCGGAGTGACGTCGCCGCGGATGCGCGCCGCCTCGGCGAAAAGGTCGCGGACGGTCGCTCGCGTTACAGAAGGCGTACAGGATTCCACCACTGCACCCGCTGCGCGAAGATCTGCGATCGCGCGGTCGAAGACGGAGAGTGCTTCCGGCGTCATTTGTGCGCGTGGCACGTGCGCATCGACGAGCCCAAGCCGTGCGTTCACGAGCGCATCATCACGCAGCGCAGCCAGTCGGCCACGCGTCCACGGCGCGAGCAGGGCCAGTCCATCCGACGAGTCAGGTCCGGCGATAGCGTCGAGCAGCAATGCCGCGTCGGCCACCGTGCGCGCCAGTGGGCCATGGGTATCGAGGTACGGCCACGTGGGTATCACGCCGGTGCGCGGCACCAGGCCGAACGTGGGCTTCATTCCCACCACCCCGCAGAATTGTGCCGGGATGCGATTGGATCCGCCGTCGTCGGTGCCGAGCGCGGCGAACGCCATGCCGCATGCGACTGACACCGCTGAACCAGCGCTCGAGCCACCGGGTGTGCGCGTGCCGGTTGGATCATGCGGGTTGCGCACCTGGCCCGACAGCGTGCTGGTGCCGTTGCCATGATACGCGAAATCGTCGGCCACCGTCTTGCCGAGCACGATTGCACCGGCGGCGCGCAGGCGCGCGATCTCGAGTGCGTCGTGGCGCACCGGCGCTGCGAACAGGCGCGCCCATTCGGTGTTTGACGCCGTGGTGGGCAGGCCGTGCATGTCGTAGATCGCCTTCCCGAACACCGGCACGCCGTCGAGCGGGCCACGCAGTGCGCCGCGACGGGCGCGTGCGTCGGAGGCACGCGCATCGTCGAGCGCCGTACGAGACAGCACATCGATGGCGTGCAGGTTCCCGTTCAGACCCGTGCTTCGCTCCAGGGCGCGGGCGGTTACTTCGAGAGCTCTCCAATCCTTCCGCGCGCGTCCTGCCTGATACTCGGCAATGGTGCCACCGAGCGGGTCGGCGAGCCGCTCCGGCCATCGCACGAGCGGGACGGCGAGCAGCGCGCTCAACCGGGCGAGTGCGTCGCGTCGTGTCAGCGACATGGTTTACGGGAGGATGGCGTTGTACGTGGTGCCCTTCCGCGGTTCAGCCATCATCGGTTCCACCGTCTCGCGCCACGTGGCGTAGTGCGCCGTGCCCTTGTGCCGTATTGGGTCTTCCGCGGTCTTGTAGATCTCCACGAGAAGGAATCGCGTGGGATCTTCCTTGTGCTGTGCAAAGTCGAAGCGGATCACGCCCGGTTCCAGAAGGCTGGCCCGCACGTTGGCAAGCGTTGCGGCGATGAACGCGTCCACGTCTTCGGGGCGCACACGAATGGAAACGTCGATGATGAGCACGTTATGAGCACCTCGGAGGGAATGGTGGAGTTTCGAAGGCTGCTGTCGTCCTGAGCGCAGCGAAGGACCTGCTCCTGTCGCCCAGACTGCATCGCATCGCCCCTGAACGCCCCCACGTCAACGTGATGGCGCAGGATCGGCTGAGCGCAGCCGACCGATGAAGTCCCGAATGCGTGATGCATTCTTTCCCAGGTCGCTCCCGCCAATGCGGGACACTGATCGGATATCGACACGAGCCCCGCCGTCGCGCGGGCGAATCCGGATGACCACATCGTCCCGAAACCGGAACACACGCGTCGTTGCTGTCGCCTCGATCCGGCCAGCCGAGGAATCTGCCGTCACAATCGCCCAGCCCATCGCGTTTGCGGCGGCCAGCGATTTCGCGAATGCAGCGGCGGGCGCGATTGCCAGGTCGACCGGCGCGATGTCTGGGTACGCGGCGCGCTGCAGCTCCGCGATGCGCGCTCCTCCGTAGGTAGCGCTGTTCCTGGCGCCAGCACGCAGCGGCAGGATATCCACGAATACCGGGGGATCGTTCGTATCCGTGGTGATGTCGTGAATGGGCGCCGCGCCGCCCGCGAGTTTCGCGCATGTTGCGACACCTGCCAACAGCACGATCGTCACGGCCAATATCATGCGAGCCCTCATTCAGTATCCTCGGCGATTGCGGTGGTGGTTCGTCACACCCAGCAACGCAAGATACACCGGCAGCAGAATGTCCCGAAGCCGTCGCGACTCACCCTGCCATCAGCACGTGTTCCTTCCGCCACTGCTCGACGACAGACCTGTGGGTGCGGGCATGGCTGAGCGACACATGATACTGCTCACGGATGCCAAGTGCGTTCACCTCGCAGCAGCGCGACGCGCGTTGGCCTGGCTGTTGAGGGTCCAGTCGTACGGCGTCTTCTCCACGCGGAACTGGCCACTGGCCAGCAGGTCGCGCTCGGCACCGGCCGGGTAATAGCGTGCGATGAATTTTCCGACAGTGGCTTCCGACCCGCCAAAGTCCCTGATGTAGTCCCGGAACTCGACGAAGATGGGGCTGAGGTAGACAGTCCTGGTGGCGACGTCCACGCGGTTCTTCGTTGGCGACTGGAGTACGAACGTGCGCGCCTGGTCGTCGAGCTGTGCGTCCAGCCGATTGCCGACGAACGCCTCGCTCCTGAGCGG
>JAYVNZ010000262.1:0-6064 GCA_043758185.1 Gemmatimonadaceae bacterium
GGCGCACCCGACCCGTGGCGAGCATCGCCGAGTCACGGTCATCCCGCCTGTACGTCCGCGCTGCGTGGAAGGGAAAGCTCGAACAACGTGCCCTTGCCCGGTGCACTCGTAGCGGTGAGGTTCCCGCCCATTGCGCGCGCCAACCGGCTTCCGATGGAGAGACCCAGCCCCACGCCGTCCGGATTCATGGCCTTCTGCCCGGGGATCTGCACGAAGGGGTCGAAGATCGTTCCGATGCGATCGGCGGCGATGCCCACCCCGGTGTCCTGAACTGCAATGACGACCTGTGAGTCATCAGCGCGCCAGGCGAGTGAGACCTGTCCAAGCCGGGGCGTGAACTTGATGGCGTTGGTCATCAGGTTCACCACGATGCGCTTCAACTTGCCTTCATCTGCCCTTACCATGGCGGGCGTGTCAGAGCCGACATACACGAACTCCAGTCCCTTCACGTCGAGTTGCGGTCGCACCAGGCTCTGCACCTCGCGCAGTACGGACTCCACCGACACGGCAGACAGCGCGATGGTCTCGGTCCCTGCCTCGAGCTTGGAGAAGGTAAGCACCTCCGTGATGAGGCTCTCCAGGTGCTTCTCGGCGGCCTTGATCCGCGTGAGCATGTCGTTCTGCTTTTCGGTGACTGGACCATGGATGCCGAGCTGCAGCAGGTCGCAATAGCCGCCGATGGCGTTGAGCGGAGTGCGCAGGTCGTGGCTGATCATGGCGAGGAATTCGCCCTTGGTGCGATTGGCCTGCTCAGCCTCCGCCCGGGCGACGCCTGCCACCTCGCTCATGACCTCCAGCTCGCCGACCGTCATGCGCAGCCTGATCTCGGTCATCACCGTGGCGGCCAGGTCGATGAGCGTGTCGACCTCGTCGTCGGTCCAGTCGCGGGGCCGGAGGTCCATCACGCACAGCGTTCCTACCGCCTGGCCGGAGATGAGCAACGGCACACCCGCATAGGCGCGGACGTTGAATTGCGTGACTGCCGGAATTTCCGCCACGCGCACGTCCTTGAGCGTATCCGCAATCACCAGCGGCGTGCCGAGTGCGATAGTGTGCTTGCAGAACGAGTAGTCGAGCGGTGTCTCGCGGGACGTGCTCAGCGGCTCCGGAATGCCGACGCATGCCTTGTAGAATTGCCTGTCGCGGTCGATGAGCGTGACCGTTGCGATGGGCGCACTCATCATGCGGGAGGCGATCCGCGATATCCGGTCGTACGGTTCTTCCGCGGCGGTATCGAGGAGGCCAATGCTCTGGACCATCGCCAGGCGCTGCGGATCGCGGACGGCCGCGTCCGCGATGTGGTGGTCCACCGCTTCGCGACTTACCAGCATCTGTGCGAAGCGGAGCCTGTGTGGACGACGGGCGTGGATCGGGATCTGGACAAGACTGGGATCTCCCTGGGCTGGCTAACGAACAGTGGAGAATACCACATTTACGCACGCGGGGCAGGGGAGCCCAGGTGATGGGACGCCCTCACCTGGTCAGGTACAACAGTCTTCCCACGCTACGGCTCTCCGAGTATCTAGAGAGGGTGTTGCCACCGGCGCCTGCTGTCGGCGACGGCATGAGACCAGCTCGTGCGACATCGTGGAGTTTTCAGCGGACTACAAAGCAGAAGGGCAGGCTTGTCCTTGGCCTTCTCCGTGTCCTCCGTGAACTCCGTGGTTCAATCTTTTCCTCGCAGTTCAACCCTGGATGAATGGAGAGCCGGTGAACTGGCTTGCTGTCGTAGGTGCAGTCCTGATTGCGACACGAGATCCGCGGCTCATGGTCCGTATGGGTGACTCCATCCGCACGCCGATGCCCCGACCTGATGTCGTGCACGGCCTGTACGTGAACCGCTGGGCCATGCTCACGCCGAAGATCTGGCACCTTGTGCACCTTGCCAGGACCACGGAAGTGAACGCGCTCGTGATCGACGTGAAGGATGATCGCGGCCTCATGCTGTATCGCTCCAGCGTGCCCCTCGCGCACCAGATCGGCGCGGACAACTCCAGCCCGGTTCCCGCATCGCGCCTGCGTGCCGTGCTCGACACCATGCGCGCGAACAACGTGCATGCCATTGCGCGCATCGTTGTGGTCAAGGATCCCCTGCTCGCGCGCGCGCGGCCCCAGTGGTCGATCAAGTCACGCGGCACGGGCAAGCCCCTGCTCGACGGCAAGGGTGCGCCCTGGCTCGACGCGCATTACCGCGACGTATGGACATATGCCGCCGACATCGCGCAGGAGGCCGTGGCGCTCGGCTTCAGTGAAGTGCAATTCGACTACGTGCGCTTTCCCGACGAGCCACGACTGCAGCGAGAGTCCGCCTATTCCCTGGCGCAGGGACGTTCGCGAGCACAGGTAATTCGGGAACAGCTCGGTTACCTGCGGGAACGCATGGACTCGATTGCCGTGCCAATGGCGATCGACGTATTCGGATCGACGACGTCAGTGACCACGGACATGGGCATCGGCCAGAAGTGGGAGATGTTCGCCGACAAGGCCGACGTGGTGATGCCGATGGTGTATCCGTCGCACTATCCGCGTGGGACGTATGGCATTCCGGTGCCCAATGCGGCGCCCTACGCGGTGATCGACAGGGCGCTCAAGTACGGCATTGCGCGCAACGCGAAGATTGCGGGAGCAGCCAAGATCGTTCCGTGGTACCAGGACTTCACACTCGGCAAGCCGAGGTATGGCGTCGAACAGGTGCGCGAGCAGATCCGCGCCGGGCATGACAACGGCATCGAGAGCTGGGTGCTGTGGAACGCGTCGAGCCGGTACACCGAGGCGGCGCTCGGCCCGCGCACGCCGGCTGACACGCCGTAATTCGTTTCGGCCCTACTTCTTCTTCACCTTCTGGCCATTGCGCGCCACTGCGGCCTTCACGAGCGCCTTGAACGCGCTGGCGTTCACGGACTCGCCCTCGTGAATGTCGATCGCCCGTCGCGTGTTGCCTGCCAGGCTGGAGTTGAACAGGCCGGACGGATCGGGGAGGGTCGCTCCATGCGCGAAGGTGAGCTTCATGACCTTCGCATATGACTCGCCGGTGCAGACGATTCCGTCGTGTGACCAGACCGGAGTACCCATCCACTTCCACTCCTCGGTCATCGCCGGGTCGGCTGCCAGGATGAGCGCGCGCATGCGGGCCAGCGTCTCGCCACGCCATCCTTCCAGGTCGCGAATACGCTGGTCGATCAATCTGGTGGCGGCTATCCCGGTCGCCTGCGCAGTGCTGCGCGCCTTTATATCGGCTTTCGGCAGGGCCTTGGCGCCAGACTTTCGTGGCACGCTGGCGGGCGACGTAACGGCGGATTTCGCCGTCGCCTTCACTTTGCCAGGCGTCCGCTCAGGGTTCAACGGCGCTTTCATGATGGAGGCTGCTCCACGCCGAGGTTTGTAATCGCAGTGCTGTGAAGACCTTTCTCCAAACGCCAGCAGAGATTTCTCTGCCTTGCGAGGACTTGCTCCACCTCTCCGTGAGCACTGAACCCAACGGAGTGCCAGAACCGCGCCGCGCCGTGGTTTTGCTGTTGCACAATGAGCCTTACGTGGCGGCCCCCCGCAGCACGAATCCAGGTTTCCATCGCATCCCAGACAAGAGTGCCGAGTCCTCTGCCTCTCACGTCTGGAGCCAGGAGCAGAAGACCTGCATACCATTCGGCCTCCATCGGGAATCCATCCAGAAGATCAACAACGGCGACCAGTTTGTCTTTGCGGGTGAACCCAATGACGTGCTTCCGTGTCGGATCAACTTCAGGGGGACGCGACTTCAGGAGGTGGTGTGCTGTCTCCACGGCAGGGGACTCGCCGGTAACCAGGGGGAAGAAAGCACTGCACTCCTGACAGAACTCCGCTACTGATGCCAGGTCGCCTTCGTGAAGTCGCATTGCAGATATCCCGAACGCGGTGAGCTCTGGAAGGGGAGGAAGGATTGTCACTCGCGCCCCTTTCGCGTTCCTACTGGGAAATGGGACGGATCATGATGTTCCTGTAGTGCACTTCACTTCCCGGATCGTGCCCCTGCAGTGCGATCGTTCCACCAGTGAGACGCGTCTTCGAGCTGTCCGGTTCCGTGTAGTCCACCACCTGCCGGCCATCGAGCATGATCTGCACCCGGCGTCCGCGTACGATGGTGTGCACCGTGAACCACTCGTTGTCGCGCAGGGCCTCGCGGACGTCACGCACCGCGTACAGGCTGCCGGTGCGACGCCAGTCCGACTGCGAATTGTTGACCTGCACCTCATAGCCCTTCGATGGGAAGCCGGTGTCCTGATAGGTCGTGCGGATGAAGATCCCCGAATTTGCCCCCGGCTTGGTCAGGACATCCGCCTTGACCTCGAAGTCGTTGAACTCGTGATTCATGAACACACCATCGTAGAACAGGTGTGCTCGAGGACCATGGACGATGATCTCGCCATTCTCGACCCGGAACGTTGCCGGGTTTTCGCTTGCGCGCCATCCCGTGAGTGTCCGTCCGTCGAACAGGGATACCCATCCGTCGGACTGGGGCACGTTCATGCTTCTGGAGCAGGCAGCGAGTGCCAAGGTTGCCGCGGCCAGCCGAGCGGTTGTCTTCATGTGAGTCATTTGGTGAGGGAAGGCCCGGGTACAATTGAAGCGCAAATGGTTAGCGAAGACAGGTGCGGCCCCGTAGCTGAACTCAGGAGTGATGCCGCGCGAGCAAAAGGGATCCGTCCGCAATCGTCAGTTCGTCAATATGCATCTCGGCGACGTGCGGAAACATTGCCCTTCGCACCGTGTCGAGCTTTATCCGCAGCCGGCGCGGCAACGCGTGCAGTGCCAGTTCATGGGCCGCTCCGAGTGCCTTGCCCACCAGCCCTTCGCCCTCTGCACTGGAGACATCCACCGCCGTGACGTCGAGTGTCAGCACCTGCGCCTCCGCGTCGAATGCAACGAACGATGCGGTCGCGCCGACGTCCACGTCGCCCATGCCATAGCGCGCCAGGGGATAGACTGCGCGCGCATCGATGCGAGCGCTGCCGAACACCACACTCACGTCACGAAAGCCCTCCTTCTCCAGGGAGCGGGACAGCACACGCGCTACCTCGGAGTCCGGAATCGTGAGTCGAAACGGGCCCGTGGCGTATTCCGGATGTTCCGCCAACACACGCTGGAACACCTCCGCACAGATCGGCTCGGCGAGCTCCATCAACCGCATCTCTGGAACCATTTCACGCGCCGTATCGAAGGCGATGCCAAGCCCGCGAAGGAACATCAGCTCATCCTGCGGAGTCTTGAAGCTCTCGAGCTTGCCCATGAGCCCGTCGGCCTCGCCCATGAAGTCGCCGAACGCATTGCCGTCACTCAGCTCGCGTCCGAAGATCAGGTTGCGCATGCGGTCATCATTGAACATGCGCGCTGCCGCGTCCTCGACCGTGGCACGATCGACCTCCCCGATTGCACCCTTCAGAATCACGCCATCGGTGTACATGCGCGGATTGCGGAAAAACGCACCCATCCACTCCATCGTGATGCCGCGCCTGATGTTGTCGGGCAGGCGCTTCACCATGCCGTCCAGCATCACAAGCTTGCCATCCGGGGTGCAGAGGCCGTTCGACGCGTGCGGATCGGCGTGAAAGAAGCCAAGTGTGAGGGACTGCTGGAAGAACGCCCGGAGATAGGTGCGCGCGAGCTGCACACGATCCACCTTCCACTCGTCCATCTGCGCAATGGCGTTCAACGGCACGCCTGCCATGTACTCGAGGGTCAGGATGCGCCGGCTCGAATACTGTGCGTAGACTTTCGGTGCGCGCACACCGTATGGTTCGAGCGTGCGTCCTTGCTCTTCCGTCGCCCGCGCCTCGTGCAGGAGGTCGAGCTCCTCTCGCAACGGCTCCTCGGACTCACGATAGACCTGCATGAGGTCGATTGGGCCGGTGAACACATTGAGTACGCGCAGCACCATCCTGGCCATCCACAGGTCGATCACGACGCTGCGCTCGACTCCAGGGTGGAGGACCTTCACCACCACGTCCTCACCGGAGCGCAACCGCGCGCGATGCACCTGGCCCATCGACGCTGCGGCCAGCGGCGCGCGCTCGAATTCCGCGAAGATATC
>JAYVNZ010000263.1:0-2312 GCA_043758185.1 Gemmatimonadaceae bacterium
CGGTGGAGAAACAGGATCTGCTCGCCAACCTCGCGCACGCCCACATTATAGTTGCGAACAGCTACTAATTCGTCGGCCAGTTGTACCAGTTCATGGTAATGTGTCGCGAATATGGTCTTGCAGCGCACGCGATCGTGCAGGTGCTCACTCACGGCCCATGCGATCGAGACGCCATCGTACGTACTCGTTCCCCGGCCGATTTCATCCAGCAGCACCAGGCTGCGCGATGACGCCGTGTGCAG
Source organism: Gemmatimonadaceae bacterium (assembly GCA_043758185.1). GTDB lineage: Bacteria > Gemmatimonadota > Gemmatimonadetes > Gemmatimonadales > Gemmatimonadaceae > AG11. The sequence continues at coordinate 243 of JAYVNZ010000263.1, forward strand.
GATGGCGCTGGTTTCCGCCATCTCCACCATGAAGGTGGATTGGCCGCGCACCAGGTTGTCGCTCGCGCCCACACGCGTGAACACGCGGTCGCACACGCCGATGGTGGCAGACGTGGCCGGCACGAAACTCCCCGTCTGCGCCATGAGGACGATTAATCCCACCTGGCGCAGGATCGTGCTCTTGCCCGCCATATTGGGGCCCGTGAGGATCACGAGTCGAGCGCCCTCCTCCAGGCGCACGTCGTTCGGGATGAACTTGTCGCGCGGCATCATGCGCTCCACCACCGGGTGGCGCCCCGCGATGATCTCGAGGTCGAATCCGTCGGTGAGTGTGGGACATGCGTAGCCCTCGCGTGCCGCCACGTCGGCGAGTGCCGCCAGCACATCGAGCTGGGCCACGATGCGCGCTGCGCACTGGATGCGCGCCACTTCGCGCCCCACGGCTGTGCGCAGTGCGTCGTACAGCGCGCGCTCGCAGATCTCGATGCGCTCCGCGGCCGTCAGCACCTTCTGCTCGTATTCCTTGAGCGCGGGCGTCACGAATCGCTCCGCGCCCGTGAGCGTCTGGCGGCGCTGGTAATCCGCGGGCACCAGGTCGCGGTTGGCGTTCGTCACCTCGATGAAATAGCCGAACACCCGGTTGAATCCCACCTTGAGCGACGGAATTCCGGTGCGCGCACGTTCTTCCGTCTGGATGGCGGCAATTGCCTCCTTGCCGCCGTCGCGCAGCGCGCGGAGCGCATCGAGTTCCGCATCCACGCCCTCCGCAATCGTGGCGTCGTCGCCCAGCTGCAGCGGCGGTCGGTCCACGAGCGTGCGCTGAACGGACGCCGCCATCTCCGCGCACCCATCCCATTGCTGCATGAGCGACGCGACGGCCCCCGCCCCTCCCAACCGCGTTGCCGCGGTTTCCACCTGCGGCAGTCGCCCAAGGGATAGCCCGAGTGCCGAGAGTTCGCGCGGAGTGGCTCGGCCGGCTGCCGCCTTGCTGCCAAGGCGTTCCACGTCGCGCACGCCATCGAGGGCAGAACGCAGCGCGTCCCGGGCCGCTGCATCCGTCACCAGCACGCGCACCGCATCCAGGCGTGCTTCGATGCGCCGCCTGTCCACGAGCGGTGCGAGCAACCATTGCCGCAACAGCCGAGCACCCATCGGGGTCACGGTGCGGTCGAGCACGGCCAGCAGGGTGCCCGAGGTGTCCGCCCCACGCAGCGACTCCACCAGTTCGAGATTGCGGCGCGTCATTTCATCCAGGGGCATCACTCCGCCGCTGCGTTCGATTGTCGGCCGAGCAAGCTGCGGAATTCCCGCTGGCTGCATCTCCTTCAGGTACCGCAGCAGCGCACCCGCCGATCCGATCGCCAGCGCGTCACCGTCCTCCAGCCCCAGGCCGTCCAGGCCGCGTACATCGAATTGGCGCGCCAGGTCATCGCGCGCCATGGCCGCATCGAATTCCCAGGATTCGCGCTCCGTCACCAGCACGCCATCGAGCGCCGACGAGCTCACCGGTGCGTTCGCTCCACGCGGTGTGATGAGCTCCCTGGGGGCAAAACGGGCGAGCACGGCATCTGCCTCCATCCGTGTCGTCATGGCAAGCCGCAGTTCGCCCGTGGACACATCGGCCGCGGCAATGCCAACCAGTTCCCCCACTGCTGTGCCAACGGCCACCACGAAGTTGTTGCGCGTGCCATCGAGCAGGTCATCGGCAAACGCGACGCCGGGCGAGATGGTCTCCACCACTTCGCGCCGTACAATGCCCTTCGCGAGCTTCGGGTCCTCCACCTGCTCGCAGATGGCGACGCGATACCCCTGCTGCACCAGGCGTCGCAGGTAGTCCGGGCCCGCCTTTACCGGCACGCCCGCGAGTGGCACCTCGGCGGCGCCGCCGTTGTTGCGCGAGGTGAGCGTAAGCCCCAGCACGCGGGCAGCCGTTTCCGCGTCCTCGTAGAACATCTCGTAAAAGTCGCCCATCCGGAAGAAAAGGATCGCGCTCTGGTGACGCGCCTTGATCTCCCGATACTGCTGCATCAGCGGCGTGACCACGGCACCGCTCACGGCGTGCGTCCCTCC
>JAYVNZ010000264.1:0-25213 GCA_043758185.1 Gemmatimonadaceae bacterium
CGAGTCACTCGGCGACGCCGGAGAATGGCAGGCCGAATGGAAGTGGGATGGCATTCGTGCGCAAGTGGTTCGCCGCGGGGGGCAGACGTACATCTGGACGCGAGGTGGCGACCTGGCAAGCGATCGATTTCCAGAGTTGCTGGCCGCGGCGAAGCTGCTGCCAGATGGAACGGTGCTGGACGGCGAAATCATGCCGTGGACGAATGGTGCCGCGCTGCCCTTTGCGCAGCTGCAGCGGCGCATTGGCCGCAAGAAGCTGGGTCCGAAGATCCTGGCCGAGGTGCCGGTGGTGCTGATTGCGTACGACCTGCTGGAGCTGGAGGGTCGCGACCTGCGCGCAGAGCCACTGGCCATGCGTCGATCGCAGCTCGCCACCGTGCTTGGCCAGTGGCCTTCGCGAGCGTTGCTCCTGTCGCCCCGCATACCACTGGACCACTGGAGTGATGCACGCGCCGCACATGGCGCTTCGCGTGACCAGCGCGCCGAGGGGTTGATGCTCAAGCGGCTGGATAGCGAGTATGGAGTCGGGCGTCGCAAGGGCAGCTGGTGGAAATGGAAGGTGCAGCCATTCAGCGTGGATGCCGTGATGGTATATGCCCAGCCAGGTCACGGGCGGCGTGCGCTGTTGCACACGGACTACACCTTCGCGGTACGGGACGGCGATGCGCTCGTTCCCTTCGCGAAAGCCTATTCGGGATTGACTGATGCCGAGATTCGCACGCTCGACGCGTGGATTCGCCGGCATACGATCGAGAAGTTCGGCCCCGTGCGGCACGTGGAACCGGTGCAGGTGTTCGAGCTGGCGTTCGAAGGAATTCAGCATTCACCGCGGCACAAGTCCGGAGTGGCGGTGCGGTTTCCGCGCATCCTGCGCTGGCGGACGGACAAGCCTGCGTCGGAGGCGGATACCATCGAGACCTTGCGCGCTATTCTGGAGGAGGCGAGGTGATGGCAACTGCATTGACCACAGGGGACACAGAGGTCACGGAGGTCACGGACGCCACTGGGAGCGCGCGGTCATCGAGTGCCAGTAAACTTTTCTTCGCTTTTCTCTGTGTCCTCCGTGTCTTCCGTGGTAAGCAGCTTTCCCCGCGGTTGGCGTGACGCACGACATCACGCGCGCAGAGCGGTGGTTCGAGTCGAAAGCGTGGGAGCCACTCGACTTCCAGCGTGACGTGTGGCGCGCGTATCTCGATGGAGAGAGTGGCCTTGTGCATTCCGCGACAGGAACGGGCAAGACACTGGCCGCCTGGTGGGGACCCTTGCTCGAGTACATGCAGGAGAACCCGGTGCTGGCGCCAGGCAAGCGACGACGGTCCACGGCGCCAGCGTTGCGTGTGCTCTGGATCACTCCGCTCCGCGCGCTTGCAGCCGATACGCTGCAGTCACTCGCCGTGCCGCTGGGCGACCTCCATCTCCCATGGACACTCGAAGCCCGCACGGGCGACACCACGCCCGGCATGCGGGCACGCCAGGGCAAGCGACTCCCGACTGCGCTGGTTACCACCCCGGAAAGCCTCACGTTGCTGCTCACGCGCGCCGATGTGCGGGAGACATTCGCGGACCTGCGTGCCGTGGTCGTTGACGAATGGCACGAACTCATGGGCAGCAAGCGCGGCGTGCAGGTAGAACTCGCGCTCGCTCGGCTGCGGGCGCTTGCACCCGCGGCGCGCACGTGGGGCCTTTCGGCAACCATCGGCAATCTCGGCGACGCGCGCAGCGCGCTGCTTGGCATGGATCCCGAGCGGAGCCGAACCGTGAGGGGCGCAGAGAGCAAGACGATCATCGTCGACTCGCTCATTCCCCCTGTCATCGAGCGATTTCCCTGGGCGGGTCATCTCGGCACGCAGATGGTGCCGCAAGTCGTTGCAGCAATCGAGGAGGGCACAACCTCGATTGTCTTCACCAATACACGGTCCCAGACCGAGATCTGGTACCAGGCCATCCTGGCAGCGCGTCCCGAATGGGCTGGCAGCATCGCGCTGCATCACGGGTCGCTGAATCGGAAGACGCGGGACTGGGTGGAAGACGGCATGCGCGCTGGCAGCCTGCGTTGTGTCGTTGCAACGTCGTCGCTCGACCTCGGCGTGGACTTCTCGCCGGTCGACCGGGTGCTGCAGGTTGGAAGCCCCAAGGGTGTCGCGCGAGTACTCCAGCGCGCGGGCCGGAGCGGACATCGTCCCGGCGAGACGAGTCGTGTCACCTGTGTGCCGACGAATGCACTCGAGCTTCTCGAGATTGCAGCGGTGCGCGACGGCATCGAGTCTGGTGCGATCGAGGGACGGATGCAGCCCGAGCGTCCGCTGGATGTCCTCTCGCAGCACATCGTGACCGTGGCACTCGGCGGCGGTTTCGTTCCGGACGAACTGCTTCGCGAGGTGCGTACCACGCGCGCGTACGCCGATCTCAGCGACGACGAATGGCAATGGACGTTGCGCTTTGTGGGGACGGGCGGCGAGAGTCTTGGCGCCTACCCCGAGTACGCGCGCCTCGAGATCGAGAATGGCCGGTATGTGCTGACCGACAGGGACCAGGCGAGGCGGCATCGCATGTCCATTGGCACCATTGTGAGCGACGCTTCCATCGTGGTGCAGTACCTCCGAGGCGGGGTGCTCGGTTCCGTGGAGGAGTCGTTCGTCGCGCGGCTCACCGCTGGCGACCGGTTCTTCTTCGCAGGCACGCCGCTGGAATTCGTGCGTGTCCGCGACATGCGCGCCTGGGTGCGCCGAGCGCCCAATACCAGGGGAGCCATTCCGCGGTGGATGGGAAGCAGGCTGCCGTTGTCGGGCGAGCTGGCACACCTGCTGCGAGCCCGGCTTGGTGAAGCCGCCGATGGCGTGTATCGTGGCGCGGAAGTGAAGGCACTCGAACCCCTGCTTGAAGTCCAGCGAAAGTGGTCAGCCATTCCACGTGCCGACCAGTTGCTGGTGGAGCGCATCAAGTCGCGTGACGGGTGGCACGTCTTCCTCTATCCACTCGAGGGCCGGCTCGTGCACGAGGGGCTGGCTGCGCTGTTCGCCTACCGGATGTCACTCGTACGGCCGCTGTCCTTCGTGATGTCCAGCAATGACTGGGGCATGGAGCTCCTGTCGCCGGACGAGCCGCCGCTCGACGAAGTACTGGATGCCAGTGGCGACGGATATCTCTTTTCATCGAACAGGCTGGCGGAGCACATTCCTGCGTCGCTCAATGCGGCGGAGATGGCGAAACGACAATTTCGCGAGATCGCGCGCGTGGCCGGACTGGTGTTTCCGGGCTTTCCGCGCAGTGGCAAGACGGCCCGCCAGCTTCAGGCATCGAGCGGCCTGTTCTTCGATGTATTCGTGAAGTACGAGCCGGACAACCTCCTCATCGCGCAGGCACATCGCGAAGTGCTGGAGCGCCAGCTCGAGCGAAGCCGCCTCGGGACCACGCTCCACCGCCTGGCGCAGGCAACGGTGGTGATCCGTGAGCCTCGCCGATTTTCTCCACTGTCATTTCCGCTGCTCGTGGATCGCACCAGGAACAAGGTGTCGAGCGAGAAGCTGTCGGACCGCATCAAGCGTATGCAACTCGTGCTGGAGCGTGCGGCCGGATGAATGCTCGCGTCACCATCGCTGGGGAAGACCTTGTGCTCTCCGCGGAGCGCGCCATCCACTGGCCACGACGTCGCATGCTGCTCGTTGCCGATCCGCACTTTGGAAAGGCGGCAACGTTTCGCGCACTGGGCCTCAAGGTTCCGCACGGCACCACGGAAGAGGGCCTGGTACGACTCGACCGATTGCTATGCGCGCACGACGTGGAGACGCTCGTATTTCTCGGCGACTTCCTGCACGCCCGGGAGGGCCGCAACGCGGACACGTTCGACGCCCTGGCCGAATGGCGCGCCCTGCATCCGGAGGTTGCCATGCAGCTCGTTCGCGGGAATCACGACCGAAAGGCAGGTGATCCGCCATCCAGCGTGGGAATCGAGTGCGTGGATGCGCCACATGCCGCCTCACCGTTCACACTGGCACACCATCCGGATGAGCGTCCGGGCTCTTATGTACTTGCGGGCCACCTGCATCCGTGCGCCACACTTCTGGGCGCCGCCCGGCAGCGTGAGCGCCTTCCGTGCTTCTGGTTTGGAAAGGCTGTGGGCGTGCTGCCGGCGTTTGGCGACTTCACGGGTTGCGCGGAGGTGTCCGCCAGGCCGACCGATTCCGTGTGGGTAATAGCGGAGCAGCACGTGGTGCAGGTAACTCGTCAGGAATCGTGATCCGAGGCCCGCTGGAGTGTGAGTGTGAACGTACTTCCGGCGCCTGGGGCGCTCGCCACCACGAGGTCGCCCCCCATGCCTCGCGCGAGGTCGCGGCTGATGGACAGTCCCAGTCCGGTGCCTTCCTGTCCGGGCCCGGAGCTGAGCCCGCGCCCCAGTTGCACGAAGGGCTCGAAGATGGAGTCCAGGCGGTCCGCGGGAATGCCGACGCCCGTATCCGCAACGATCAGGTTCACCACATCGGCTGTCGCACCGCTGGACGCCAGCTCCACCGTCACGGCGCCGTCCGCCGGCGTGAACTTGAGTGCATTGGAGAGCAGGTTCAGCACGACCTGCCCAAGCTTGTCGCGATCAGCAAGGACCAGTGGCGCCGCCTCGCCCTCGCCGAGCTTTACCTGAAGTGATATCCTCTTGCCCACGAAGCGTGGCTCCACGAGCTGGCATGCTTCCGTCACCACGTCGGCAACGTCGACGTTCGTGAGTTCATAACTCTGGCGCCCGCTCTCCACCTTGGCGTAGGTGAGGATGTCGTTGATCAGCCCGAGCAGGTGACCCTGTGCCTTGTTGACCCGGGCCAGCGCGTCCTTCTGCGCGCTGGTCACGGGGCCGTGAAGTTCCATCTCCATGATCTGCACATGACCGGCGATTGCGTTGAGCGGCGTGCGCAATTCATGACTCATCGTCGCGAGGAACGTCATCTTTGCCGCATTCGCCTCCTCGGCAGCAGCGCGCGCCTGTTGCGCCGCGTCGAAGAGTCGTGCACGCAGCAGCGCCTGTGCGCCAAGCCGCGCGAGTGTCTGCGCAAAGCGGCGATCCGCGGATGAGAAACGACGTTCTTCGCGGAAGCCCAGCACCATGCCTCCGAGTGTCGTTTCCCCTGCGCGCATCGGGACGGCGATCCACGAGACCGCCTCGGAGCGGGCGCTCACCTCGGCCAGCATGGGATAGCGCGTCAGCACTGCATCGCGTGACTCCAGCACGACATGCTCGCCGGAGCGAATCGCATCGGCGACGGGGAATGGTGAGTCGATGGAGAATGACTCGAACTCCTGCGTGGTCTCGTCGGGCAATCCCACCCCCGCCGCGTATTCCAGCGCGTTCTCGGTCTCATTCAGCAGGTAGATCATTCCATCACTCGCGCCAAATGCTGGAACACCCTCCGTCACCAGCAGGCGCGTGACTTCCTCTTCCGTGAGCGCGCTCGTCAACGCGCTCGTTACGTCCTGGAGCCGGGCAGTTCGCTCTGCCGCCAGCTCCGCAGCGGCGCGGGCGTCCATGCTATCGCGCAGCAACCGTACCGTGTCCAGCGCGACACCCGCACGCTGGCCAAGATCCCGCGCCAGCGTGAGGTCAGCGTCCACGTATTGCCGGCGCGACTCCGTCATGCACAGCGTCAATGCGCCCAGCACGCGATTGCGTGCGGTGATGGGCACCACGATGATGGACCGGAATTCAAGTGCGCGCAGCAACCGGAGATGCTCGGCATCCTGCGCGCCCATCGAGAGCATCTCGTCGGTGACGTTGGGTATGTACATGGCGCGCCCTTCGCGGATCACCCCCGCCATGCCATTCGGGTCATCCCACCGCTCCGGATACTTCGCCATGAGTTCCGCCGCGAGTGCCAGCTTCGTTTCGCCCTCATGCACGATCGCCACGCGCTCGAGGTACGGCGGCCATCCGTCCTCGGCAGGATCGACCACCAGGTCAACTGCGGCCCAGTCTCCGAGCCGAGGAACCACGGCGCGTGCCATGTTGGTGAGGGTCTGCGTATAGTCGGTCGATGACGCCAGCAACTGGCTCGCCTCGGCCAGGATACTCGCGGCCAATTCCTCGCGCCGTCGCTCCGTGATGTCCTGGAAGAACGCGACGATGCCCCCATTTGTCGACGGGTACGCGCGCAACTCGATCCAGCGATCGAGCGATGCCGCGAATGCCCGCATCGATTCAGTACGCTGCGTGGCGAGCACGCGTCGCAACAGTTGCACGAGCGGGGTGTTTTCCATGTCGAGGTCGGGCCAGATCTCCGCGGGCGATCGTCCAATCAGGACCTCCGCCTTCCAGCCCCACATTTCCGCTGCGCGCTGGTTCACGTACGTGTAGCGCAGTCCGGCATCGAAGGCCACGAAGCCGTCCGTCACAGCTTCCACCACGGTCTGCACGGCCTCGCGCGCCAGCTGCTCCTCCTCGATATCGAAGTTCACGCCGAACCACCGGATGATGTCGCCCGATGCATCGCGCAGTGGAGAGGCGCGCGTCAGGAAGCGTCGATAGCTGCCGTCGGCGGCCCGCAGTGGAAATGTCATCTCGAAGGGCTTTCCGGTCGCGATAGCGCGAGCCCACTCTTCCATGACGTGCATCAACACGTCCGGATGATGCACCGACTGCCATCCCCACCCCTCCATCTCGTCCGGCGTGGTGCCCGTGTACGAATACCAGCGATCGTTGTACCAGTCGATGTACCCATCGGGGCGCGTCGTCCACGCCAGCGTGGGAATCGTGTTCGCCAGGGTGCGAAGGTCCTCCTCCTTGGCGCGGAGTGCGGCCTCCGCCCGCATGCGTGGCGTGACATCACGCCAGAACACCGATATGCCACCTCCCTCGGCCGGGTAGGCATCCACTTCTACGACCATGTCCAGGCGACCGTCAGAGTAGTCGTGCGTGAAGTGACTCGGTGTGCCCAGGGCGGCGGCGCGATAGTTGATCTCGAAAGGGGTGCCAACGGTGCCCGGGAACACCTCCCAGATGGGCCGGCCCAGCATTGCATCCCTGGGCAATGACACGCCCTTCTCCATGGCGGCATTCACCCGACTGAAGCGGAACGTCGCATCGAGTGCGAAGTGCGCGTCGCCCATTGTCTCGAGGATATGGTCGGCGCGCGCGCGCTCCAGCTCCGCGCTGCGTCTGGCCTGCTCCGACTCCTCGGTGCGCTCCTCCAGTTGCGCTGCCGTGAGTTGAAGTTCCTCTGCCTTCGCCTCGAGTTCAGTGGCGTTCTCCTGGAGCTGGTGGTTCGTCAACTCCAACTCCAGTCCCTGTTCCTTCATGAAACTGTTTTGTGCTTTCAGCTCCACGGTGAGTTGCTGGCGATCTCGTTCACTGCGCACCCGCGCCGTGACGTTCTCCACCTCGTGAAGCAGCGCAACGATGCGCCCATCGCCGTCGCGAAGCGCCGTCGTGCAGAAATCCCAATAGTGTTCCTCGAAGGTACCGGGCTGATTGGCCACGGGCAGGTCGTAGCGACGTGTGGGCATGGCGGTCGGCCCCCCGCGCAGTGCTCCGAGAAAGGACTCCGCCAGGGTTCGCGATCCGCCGTCGGCACGGGTCTCCTGGCTCTCCGGGAACTCCTCGAACAGCGGCTTGCCCAGCAACGACTCGCGCGTGCGGTGCGTGGCCGCCAGGTACGCCCCGTTCACATCCAGGATGGTCCACCGCGGACTATCTGGCGCAACGAGTATCCCCGCATGACGCGAGTGACGGAAGGCGAGGCGAATGCCATCATTGTGAGCGAGCTGGTCCGTCATGCAGCAGGAGGATTAGAGGCGAGGCGCATGACGCAAGAATCCCGCTACCACGACGTGTCCGTGGATCAGCGTCTGCCCATTGCGCAGCCCCGCTACTGCAGCGTGCACGGTGCCGGTTGGTGCTACACCAAGCCGAATGCACGAACCGGAAAGGTGCCAAGCGCCTTCACCTTCACGGGCACCGCAAAGAATCGGCTTCCTGTGTCCGGCAGCGCACCCACTCCCCGGAGGTGCTCGACGATCGGGATGTCGTGGCCGAGCAGTACTGAATGGACCGGCCGCTCGCCCGTAGCCGTGCTGTCGATATTGAGCGAGTCGATTCCCACCAGGGCAGCACCCGCGCGGGCCAGCCATTCCGCCGCGCGCTCGGTCAGGTACGGGTGCCCCTCGAAGTACGCATCCGTGCGCCAGTGCCGGTCCCACCCAGTACAGAACAGCACTGCGCGTCCCCCCACTTCGCTCGCTGTCAGGGGAACCGAATCGATGGCCGAACCCGCAGCGGGATCGACACGCACGACAAGGCAGTCCAGGTTGGCAGTCGACTCGAGCGGCAGCTCCGACAAGTCCTTGCCATTTTCGTAACGGTGAAACGGACTGTCCACATAGGTGCCGGTGTTCGCGATCATGTCGATCCGGCCGATGTGAAACTCCGTCCCGGGCGCGTACCTTGCGCGCGATGCTTCCCGGCTCATCCAGTCACAGATGATGGGCGCGGGAAATCCCTTGTACGTGACCATGCCGTGTTCAACGGTATGGCTGACATCGATCAGGCGCATTGTGCTCACCGTCATCGCAAGGCTGAACGTCACGCGCGCCGTGCTGACCGCAGACACTCCTCACAGCGTGAGGCACAAGTCAGCTGCCAGCCACGGTCCATGCCGGGCAAAGCAGCTTACGCGTTGCTGAAATACTGGTACAGGATCATGTCGAGTGCAGACGAGTATCGCATCCGATGCGTTGCATAGCCCACATGGGCGGGAGACTCGGGATAGCACGTCGAGTCGTTCAACGACTTGATCAGCATGTACGTGGGCCAGTTGCTGGCCACCGCCTTCCTGACGAAGGCACTGCATGCGACGCGTACCTCCGCCTCGTTGTCACCGCCCTCGATGAATGTCGACAGCACGGCTATCAGCGTCTTGAACTCCGGAGACGCAGAGATGATCGCCAGCGAAACCATTGATTGACCTCAGCGCGGCAGCGTCGCCGCATTTGACACTTTACACGTTAAGGAACCAGGACCTCTGCTGTTGAAGCTAACGGGGCCGCACGCCAAAGCGACCAACGCACGCTCTGGCGGACCGCTGTCAGGGCGTAGGTCCCATCAATCGCCGCGCAAAATACGTGAACTCGAGTGCCGAGGTATGGGCCCGCTCCTTCAGGTTGGCCCCGGCGCCGTGACCACCTTCCACCACTTCATAGAACAGGTACGGCAACCCCATCGACGACATCTTCGCCGCAAACTTCCGCGCATGCTGCGGACCCACGCGGTCATCCTTCGTCGTCGTCCAGATCAGCGGCGTGGGATAGTGCACGCCTGCCTTGAGGTTCTCGTACGGCGAGATCGACGCCAGGAACGCGCGCTCTGCCGGGATCAATGCGCTACCATACTCGCCCACCCATGACGTGCCGGCTGCGATCTGCTCATAGCGCAGCATGTCCAGCAGCGGCACCTGGATGTCCACCGCGTTCCAGAGGTCGGGGTGCTGCGTCAGTTCCACGCCCATCAGCAGCCCACCATTCGACCCACCCTCGATACCCAGCCTGCTGGGGCTCGTGACCTTCCGCGCAATCATGTCCTGCGCCACCGCGGCAAAATCGTCATAGATCACCTGACGCTTCGTCTTCAACCCCGCCTCGTGCCACGCGGGTCCGAACTCGCCACCACCGCGGATGTTCGCCAGGACCCACACACCGCCCTTTTCCAGCCACAACTTTCCCAGCGTGGCATTGTACGATGGCAGGCTCGACGCCAGGAAACCGCCATACGCATAGATGATCGTGGGATTGACCCCGTCCATCTTCATCCCCTTGGCGTGCACCACGAAGTACGGCACCTTCGTCCCGTCCTTCGACGTCGCCTCCAGCTGTTCCACCACCTCGCGGTGTGCGTCGAACTTTGACGGGGACGTCTTCACCAACGCAACGGCACCACTGCGCGCATTCGCCAGGTACAAGCTGCTCGGCGTGAGGAAGCCCGTCACACTCACGAAGGCATCGTCACCCAGCGCGTTGGCGCTCACCAGGCCAGTCGCAAGGTTGTCCGGCAGTTTCGCCGTGCGCCGGCTCCAGGTGCCGTTGGCGGAGCGCGTAAAGAACACGATGCGCCCCTTCACGTTCTGCAGGATGTTGCCCACGAGCTGATGCCGGGTTGCCCGCACGCCGCCGATCGATTCCCGCGGCCCCGGCTCGAACACCGCCACGGCCGAGAGGTGCTCAGGGTCCGCCAGCATTGCGGTGACGTCGAACGACGCCACCGACCCCGCGGTGAAGAGCGCCGTTCCCGTGTTCCACAGCTCGGCGAGTTCCACCACCGCCTGGTTGTCCACCAGGTCCACGACCGACGACTTGAGCGGAATGCTGAGCTTCATCACACCAGTGGGACGCACCACGTAGTGCTCGAACTCGAACGTGCTGCGCGGACGCACGATGACGGTGAGACTGTGTCCTGATCCATCCACCAGCGTGTTGGGCGACACGCCGTACCCGCCATCGGTCGCCGACCCACGAAAGATCTCCACCGCGCTGGACAGGGGCTGTCCACGCACGACGCGCTTCACGATGAACGGATAGCCCGACGCCGTGAGCTCGCCCGCGTTCCATTCGCGCGACACCAGCAGTGTGTCCTCGCCCATCCAGGTGAGGCGTTGCTTGCCATGCGGAATCACGAAGCCATTCTGCACGAACGAACGCGTCGTCAGGTCGAACTCCCGCACTGTCGCTGCATCCTCCCCGCCGTCCGAGAGGGACAGCATGCAGCGGCGCTCCGCGGGCTGCGCGCAGTCGGCTCCATGCCAGACCCAATTGGCACCCTCGGCGCGTGCGAGCGAATCGAGGTCGAGCACCGTCGTCCACGTTGGCGAGGCGCTGCGGTAGCTCGCCAGCGTGGTGCGTCGCCAGATGCCACGCACGTGCGCGCTGTCCTGCCAGAAGTTGTAGAGCTGCCCGTTCAGGAAGGATGGGAACGGCACCCGGTCGCGTGCCTCGGCAATCGTGAGCGCGTCACGGTAGAGGGTCGCGAAGCGCGGATCCTTTTCAAGCACGCCGAGTGTCTTTGCGTTTTCAGCGCGCACCCAGTTCATGGAGCGGTCGCCGTTGACGTCCTCCAGCCAGCGAAAGGGGTCAGCAGCGGAATCGGGCCGCGCGGACTGCGCAAGTGAAGTGCCGGCGGGAAGGAGCGCGGCGAGGATGAAAATCGCGCGTCTGACGGCTGGAGTAGTCATGCGACCTGCTGGCTGAAGTTTGGCGTGTCATCCTGCGCGAGCAACGCGAGTCGAGGACCGGCATTCACGTCGGCAGCAGCCAGGATATGGAAGGCAAGGTACAGCGGAACCGGCGCGAAGGAACGACGAGGGACGCGACGAAGAGCCAGTGCCTGACGCCAAGACCGTGGTGACTGACCTCCCAGCTCCTTTCGAGGCGATTGCGTTGCGCTGCGAATGTTTGCGCGGCAAGGAATATCGAGTGAAGGACTCGCAAACATCAGTTCTTGACACCGTCCGGCGCGGAATGTTATCCATGCGCACCTGTAAATAGAGCCCGTAGCATTCGCCCACCAGCGAGATCGCCGTCACGCCGACGTACCTCACCGGTCGCGGGCTCCTCACGACCCACCTCCCAGCCGTTTCGGCACCTATGCTGCCGAGGCCCGCTGCGATCAGGCCCCTCCGCTGGGGTTTGTCCCATGTCCCAACAATCAGGCAAACCAGTCGGTCGGCCGCCCACCGTCACACCGGAGTCATACATGAGATGTATGTCGATGTCCGTGCTCTCGTCGATCCTGATGCTGAGCGCCGCCGCGCCCGGTCAGGCGCAGTCATCGCGGGCGGAGACAGGCACCATCAGCGGTGTCGTGACCGAGAGTTCCGCGGGTAAGCCGGTGGCCGGTGCCCGGGTGGGGATCGTGGGAATTCAACTCGGATCCATCAGCGGCGCGGAGGGGCGGTTCACCATCGCGAACGTACCGGCAGGAAGCCACACGGTGCAGGTGCGCATGATCGGGTACGGCGCGCTGGAGCGCACCGTCACCGTGAGCAGCGGCCAGGTGGCGACGGTGAACTTCCTGCTCTCGAGCCAGGCGGTGGTGCTGAACGAGGTTGTGGCCGTCGGCTACGGTACGCAGAAGCGGGGAAGTCTCACGGGCGCGGTGGACCAGGTAGGGAGCCAGGCACTGGAGAACAGGCCAATGGCCAACCTTACCCAAGGTCTCCAGGGGCTGCTCCCCAACGTGAATATCCGCATGCTCGATGGGCGGCCGACGCAGGCGCCGCGAATCAACATCCGCGGCACCACCTCGATCGGGCAGGGCGGGAGTGCGCTCGTGCTCATTGACGGGGTCGAGGGCGACCCGAGCATGGTGAACCCGAACGACGTCGAGTCTGTGACCGTGCTGAAGGACGCTGCGGCCGCGGCCGTGTACGGCGCTCGCGGCGCGTTCGGCGTGCTGCTCATCAACACGAAGAAGCCCGCACGCGACGGCTTCGGCATCACGTACGAGAGCAAGTACGGGCAGCGCTCGCCCACCGTTCCCGCCGGCTACGTCACGGACGGGTACACCTACGCGAAGATGTTCAACGAGTCGTTCTACAACTTCGAGGGCACCTTTCCGCAGAACGTCAACAAGACGCAGGCGTTCTCGCAGCAGTACCTGGCGGAGTTCGAGAAGCGCTCGAAAGACCCGAGCCTGCCCAACGTGGTGGTGGGCCCCGATGGACAGTACGTGTACTACGCCAACACGGACTGGTACGGCCTGCTCTACAAGCAGCAGACGCCCACCAAGGAGCAGAGCCTCTCGGTGTCGCGCAGCACCGACAACGCGAGCTTCCTGATCTCGGGCCGCTACCTCGACCAGCCCGGCCTCTTCCGATACAACTCCGACGATTACCGGTTGCTGAACATGCGCGCGACGGGAACGCTCCAGCTCTACCCGTGGCTCCAGATGAACAACAACCTCACGGTATCGAACAGGAAGTACTTCAACCCCGTGAACGTGGGCGAGGGTGGCGGCATCTGGCGCAACATCGCCGACGAGGGACACCCGAGCGAGGCCATGCTCAACCCGGACGGCACGCTCACGTGGTCGGGCGCCTACACCGTTGGGGACTACTACTACGGCAAGAACGGCAGTGCCTTCAACCGGAACCTGGTGCGCAACACCACGGGCGTCACGGCAACGACGCTCGACAAGAAGTTCAAGCTCAACGGCGACTTCTCCTTCCAGAACGCCGCCGATGACGAGCAGCGGCGACGCGTCGAGATCCCCTACTCCCGCACGCCTGGGGTGATCGAGTACCTGGGCACCTCGACCAACGACCTCCGCAACCTGAACGACAAGGGCACGTACCTCGCGAGCAACCTCTACGGCGACTACAACACCCTCATCGCCGGCAAGCACTACGTGAACGCAGTGCTCGGTACCAACTACGAGCAGTCCACGTTCAAGCGACTGGACGTCACGCGCAATGGATTGATCTTCCCGGACGCCGAGAACATCAACCTGGCCCTCGGCCAGTCAATCACCACGGGCGGGAACTATGAGAAGTGGGCGATCCTCGGCGGTTTCTACCGCCTGAACTACAACTACGACGAGCGCTACCTCCTCGAGGCAGACGGACGCTACGACGGCTCCTCCAAGTTTCCCTCGAGCCAGCGGTATGCCTTCTTTCCCTCCATGTCGGCGGGCTGGCGGCCATCGCGCGAGGGATTCTGGAACGTCCCCGAGCGCTTCATCAGTGATCTCAAGTTCCGCGGTTCGTACGGGTCCATGGGCAACGGGAACATCAACCCATACACCTTCAACGAACTGTTCAACATCAGCAAGTCCGGCCGGATCCTGAACGGGATCCAGCCCCAGTTCACAGGTGCACCGGCAGTGCTCCCCGACGGTCTCACGTGGGAGACGGTCACCACGCGTAATGCAGGCATGGACGTGGAGATGCTCGCCGGAAAGCTGCAGTTCACCGGCGACCTGTACTCGCGCAAGACCACGAACATGTACACCATCGGACAGACGCTGCCGGCCACCTTCGGCGCTACGTCGCCACGAGGGAACTACGCAGACATGAAGACGAATGGCTGGGAGACGCAGCTTTCCTGGCAGGACCGCTTCGACGTGAAGTCTCGCCCCTTCGGCTACAACATCCGGCTCACGCTCTCCGACTACAACGCGGAGATCCTGAAGTACAACAACCCGGACCGGTTTCTCTCCGACTTCTACGCGGGGCAGAAGATCGGCGAGATCTGGGGGTACGTCACCGAGGGATTCTTCAGTTCGGCCGAGGAGATCGCGAAGCACGCGGACCAGAGCCTGTTTCGCTCCCATTCGTCGGGCAAGATCCAGGTGGGCGACATCATGCTGAAGGACATGAACGGCGACGGGAAGGTGACGCCGGGGTTGAACACCGTGACCGACCCGGGCGACCGTGTGATCATCGGAAACACCACCCCGCACTACACCTACGGCGTGAGCCTCGGCGCCAACTATGGCAACGTCTCCTTCACGAGCTTCTTCCAGGGCGTCGGCAAGCAGGATTGGTACCCGAGCCCCGAGTCGAACGCCTTCTGGGGACAGTACAACCGGCCCTACGGACTCGTGCCCAGCTGGCAACTCAAGCCGGGAATGATCTGGACGGCGGAGAACCCGAACTCCTTCCTTCCCCGGTACGCCTCGCGACTCTCCAACAACGCAGCCGGTATCCTGCGCGCGCCGCAGTCGAAGTACGTGATGAATGCCGCGTACCTTCGGCTGAAGAACATGCAGATCGGGTATACGCTCCCGCCGCGCCTCTCGTCGCGCATTGGTGCAAATGCCACGCGGCTCTATGTCACTGGAGACAACCTCTGGACGTGGTCGCCGTTGTACAAGTACGCGGACAACATCGACGTCGAGAACGCCACCGCGCCATCGGACCAGTTTGCGAGCCCGGGTGGCAACTCGGGTGACGCCTACAACTATCCGATGCTGCGCAGCTTCAACATCGGCCTGACCGTCACCTTCTAAATGACAATGACCAGACGATATATCACGCTCAGCCTGCTGCTCGCAGGCGCGTTGGCCGCTGGTTGCGACTCACTGGAGCAGAACCCGGTGGCGACGTCGAGCAAGGATGCGGTATTCGGTTCCGAGAACGGGCTGTCGCTCTACGTGAACTCGTTCTACAACTGGATGCCGGACGCGAACAACATCACGCAGTCAGAGTCGATGACGGACTACGCGGCACGACGCGACGTACCCCAGTTCATCAGGCCGGGCGTGTACAGTCCCCGTGTCACTGACCTCACGGCTTCCGGACAGTATGAAGTCGTCGCGCTCGGCGGCGACGTCAACTGGCGGTGGAGTACGCTGCGGAGCATCAACTACTTCCTGGCGAGCAATACCAATCCGGCGGTCCTCGAGAAAACGCGGAACAACTACAACGGCATCGCGCGCTTCTTCCGCGCATGGTTCTACTTCGAGAAGGTGAAGCGCTACGGCGACGTCCCCTGGATCGACAAGCCGCTCAACGTCTCGGACTCGACACTGCTCTACGGCGGGCGGGACTCGCGCGCCGTAGTGATGGACCACGTGCTCGAGGACCTCGACTACGCCATCGCCAACATCTCGGCAACCAACGACAACTCGCGGACACTGATCACCAAGGATGTGGCCCTCGCACTGAAGTCACGCGTTGCGCTGTTCGAGGGAACGTTCCGGAAGTACCACCCGGAATTCGGACTTCAGGGGGCAGCGGACAAGTGGCTGAACGAGTCGGCCAACGCGGCGAAGATCCTGATGGACAGCAAGCGGTACAGTCTCTACACGGGCTCCGGCGTCACGGACTCGTACAGGCAAGTGTTTGTTCGCGATGCACCAGTCGCGCAGGAGGTATTGCTGACCAACCTGCAGAGCACTGCGCTTGCCGTGCGGCACCAGGCGAACTGGATCTTCACCAGCGCCACCACCGGCGTGCGCTTCAGCTTCATCCGGCAGTTCATCCATACCTACCTGAACGTCGACGGTACGCCCTTCACCAGCCGGCCGGGCTACCAGACCATGACGTTCCAGGAGGAAACGAAGGGCCGTGATGCGCGGCTGAGCCAGACCATTCGCACCCCTGGCTACAAGCGACTCCAGGCAGGTACCCAGATTCCCGGGCCGCCGGCGTTCACCTACACGTACACCGGCTACCACCCCATCAAGTGGAGCGTGGACGACGTCGCGATGGATGGCGGCAGCCTCAACACGAACGCCGTCCACGTCTTCAGGTACGCGGAAGTACTCCTGAACTACGCCGAGGCGAAGGCGGAGCTGGGCCAGATCACCGCGGCGGAGTGGGGGCTGACCGTGGGCGCGCTGCGCGCCCGAGCGGGAGTCACTGGCGGCCTGACCACCCTGCCAACCACCGTGGATCCGTACCTCAAGTCGGTCTATTTTCCCGACGTTTCCAATCCCGCGATCCTGGAAATCCGGCGCGAGCGCGGCATCGAGCTCGCGATGGAGGGGTTCCGCTTCTATGACATCGTCCGCTGGGCGCGCGGCTCCCTCATGGAGATGGAGTGGCGCGGGATCTATGTGCCGCAGGCGAACACGAACATCGACCTGGACGAGAACGGAACGCCGGACGTGAACTTCTACACGGTGAATCCTGCCACTCGGCTGAATGGCGTCACGTACATCGCGGTGACGGGCACCGACTTCAAGCTGAGCAACGGCACGTTCGGGGAAATCGTGTGGCGGAACGACATCCCGCGGAAGTGGGAGCAGAAGAACTATTTCTACCCCATTCCGGAGAGCGACCTGCTCACGAACCAGGCGCTGAAGCAGAATCCAGGGTGGTAGTTGTCACTGCGGGTGACGTCGGGGGACGTGCAGCTCGAGCCTCCCGCCGCTTGCGCACCAACTTTTTCAGGGGCAGTTTTGCGAGTTCGGCTCGTTCCCGTTCGTCACACGATCTCTGAGGCATCCATGCGCTCATCCCGGCTCGCCGCCGCCGCCGTAGCCCTCCTGTTGGTCGCGCCCACCAGGCCCCTTGCGGCACAGCAGCCCGTCATCTCGCGGGAGGCCCTGATCGCAATGGTGCAAAACCACAAGGGCGCCGTGCTTCGGTACATCGACGCTGCACCCGACTCCATGCTCGGATTTCGCCCCACCAAGGGCGTGCGGAACTTTGCCGAGCAGATCGAACATGCTGCCGGTAGCGACGCGTACATCGCGCACGTGGCCATCACCGGTTCGGAAAAGGGGATCCCTTCCATGGGCGACTCCGCAGTGTACCTGCACAACAAGGCTGCGCTGAAGACGTATGCTGCCGCGGCGATGGACCACACGATCGGGATGCTGCGGGGCTTGAGCAATGCCGACATGCAGAAGAACATCGTGCAGTTCGGACACAAGGTGACGCGCGGCCGCGCGCTGATGGAGCTGCTCGACCACTTTCCGTGGACGCTGGGTCAGACGGTGCCGTACCTGCGGCTCAATGGCGTGACGCCTCCGGAGTACTCGCCGTTCTGAGGATGTCGTGCCGAGCGCAGCGAAGGACCTGTTTTTCTCACCCGATTGAGGGCAGGTCCTTCGCTTCGCTCAGGATGACAACTGTCGCCACTGCCAGACGCAGGATACATTCGCGGGCGCCCGGAATCCCTGCTTACGCCGCACCCCCGCCGAATGTCCCGCCACACCCTCGCAGCCGCCGCCGCGTTCCTGCTCGTCGCCGCAACAGGCGCAGCTGCCCAGACCCGCATGCTCCGCTCGCCGAGCGTGAGCGCGAAACACATCGCCTTCGCGTACGCGGGCAATATCTGGATCGTCGATCGCGCCGGTGGCGCTGCGCGACGCCTCACCAGCTTCGCGGGTGAAGCGTCCAACCCCAAGCTCTCCCCCAACGGCAGCACCGTGGCCTTCTCGGCGCAATATGCCGGGAATGTCGACGTCTACGTGCTGCCTGTAGAGGGGGGCGAACCGAAGCGGCTTACCTATCATCCCGGGCCGGACCTGGTGCAGGGGTGGACCCCTGACGGACGACACGTCGTCTTCAACAGCAGCAGGGCGTCGAAGGGACCTGGCTCCATTCCGCGGTTCTACACGATAGGGCTGGACGGCGGCAGCGAGACTGCGATGCCGCAGCCTCGTGCGTATCAGGGCAAGATTTCGCCAGACGGCACCCGCCTGGCCTACCGCATGAACAACTCGTGGGACGAGGAGCGGCGCAACTACCGCGGCGGGCAGAACCGGCCCATCTGGATCGAGGACATGAAAACGCACGACGTGGTCAGTCCGGCGTGGACCGATAGCAAGGACATGGATCCCGCGTGGATTGGAGATGTCGTGTATTTCCTCTCGGATCGCGATGGTGTCTCCAATGTGTTCGCGTACGACACGCGGACCAGGGCGCTGAAGCAAGTCACCACGTTCAGGGATTTCGACGTCAAGACGCTCGACGCCTCGACGAATGCCAACGCGGTGGTGTTCGAGCAGGGCGGTTACATCCACGAGCTGGACCCCGCGTCGGGCCGCGAGCACACCGTGGCCATTACGGCCAATGGCGATTTTCCATGGATGATGCCGCAGTGGAAGGACGTGACCGCGCGCATCAGTTCTCTCGCGCTGTCACCAACGGGCAAGCGCGCGGCAGTCGAGGCGCGTGGCGAGATCTTCACCATTCCGGCCGAGAAGGGCGATGCGAGGAACCTGACGAGTTCGAGTGGGAGCTCGGAGAAGGATCCCGCCTGGAGTCCTGACGGCCGGTGGATCTCCTGGTTCAGCGACTCGAGCGCAGAGTATCAGCTCATCATCGCCAACCAGGATGGAACCTCCAGGCGCGCCATCGCGCTCACCGAGCCGAGCCACTACTACACCCCCGAGTGGAGTCCGGATGCGAAGCACATCCTCTACCACGACACGCACCTGAGGTTGTGGGTGATGGACGTGGCGACGGGGAGGCAGACCCACGTCGACACCGATCCGTACATGATGCCGGATCGCTCGCTCGATCCGCGCTTTTCGCCCGATGGACGGTGGATCGCGTATGCGCGACGCCTGCCGTCGATGTTCCGCGCGATCTTCGTCTACAACGTGGAGACCGGGGCGAAGCACCAGATCACCGACGGCCTGGCTGATGCCACCAGCCCAGCGTGGGATGCCAGCGGCAAGTATCTCTGGTTTCTTGCGAGCACCAACTTCGGGTTGAATAGCGGGTGGCTCGACATGTCGAGCTACGATCATCCGGAAACGAAGGCCCTCTATCTCGCCGTGCTGAAGAAGGGCGACGCGAGTCCGCTGCTGCCCGAGAGCGATGAGGAGAAGGATTCGTTGAGTCGGGCCGGGCCGGATACAACGATGTCATCCCGGGCGAGCGCAGCCAAGTCCGATACGACTCCGCCATCCCGGGCGAAGCCGAAGGACCTGCACCCAACGACGATCGACTTCGACGGACTATCCCAGCGCATCCTCGCGGTGACAGGCGTCGCCCAGCGCGACTATCGTGAACTGCGGGCCGGTCCCGCCGGGACGGTGTACTGGGTGGAGCCGGTACCCGCGACAGGCACTGTCGAGGTGGTCGGTCCTGCCGGCGGCGTGCTGCATCGATATCAGCTCAAGGATCGCAAGGCCGTGCAGTTCGCGTCCAACGTCGCCGACTACACCATCAGCGCCGACGGCAAGAAGCTCCTGTACCGCACGCCCGGTGCAACAGGCGGCTTGTATCTCGTGGACGCCGACAAGGCCCCGCCTGCGCCTGCCAGCGGCAAGCTTGCCGTGCAGCTGAAGATGCACGTCGACCCTCGCGCCGAATTTGCGCAGATGTTCAATGAGGGATGGCGGAACCAGCGGGACTACATCTATGTGAAGAACCTGCAGGGCACCGACTGGCCGAAGATGCGGCAGATGTACGGTGCGCTGTTGCCGAGCGTCAATCATCGGGCAGACCTCAACTACCTGCTCGACATGATGGGCGCCGAGATTGCCATTGGGCACAGCTTCGTGCGTGGCGGCGATATCCCTGAGGTTGCCCCGACGACGGCAGGGTTGCTGGGCGCCGACTTCGCGGTGAGCGACGGCCGGTATCGCATCGCCAGGATCTATGATGCCGAGTCGTGGAATCCGGAGCTTCGGGCGCCACTGGCGGCACCAGGTGTGGATGTACGGACGGGCGATTACATCCTGTCCGTGAACGGCGTGGAGCTGCGTGGTGCGGACAACATTTATCGCCTGCTCGACGGTACGGCCAATCGCCAGACGAGCCTCACGGTGTCGTGTCGTCCTGAGCGCGGCGACGCAGGCTGTACGAGGACGATCACAGTGGTCCCCATCCCCAACGAAGCCGGCCTGCGTACGAGGGCCTGGGTGGAAGCAAACCGCCACCTGGTCGACTCGCTGTCGAAGGGGACGCTCGCCTACGTCTACGTGCCAAGCACCGCGCAGCCGGGCTATACGTCGTTCAACAGGTACTACTTCGCGCAGCAGGACAAGAAGGGCGCAATCATCGACGAGCGGTACAACAGCGGCGGATCGGCGGCGGATTACATCATTGATCTCCTGCAGCGCGACTTCGACGGGTACTTCAACAATCCGGTTGGGGATCGATACCCGTTCACGTCACCGGCGGCGGGCATCTGGGGCCCGAAGGTCATGATCGTGAATGAGATGGCGGGGTCGGGTGGTGACTTGATGCCGTGGATGTTCAAGCATCGCAAGGTGGGCGTTCTCGTGGGGAAGAGGACGTGGGGCGGGTTGGTGGGGACGTGGGATACGCCGACCTTCGTGGATGGAGGGTCGATGATTGCGCCGCGAGGCGGGTTCTTTACGCGGGACGACGCGTGGGATGTCGAGAATGTGGGGACGGCACCGGATATCGATGTCGAGAACTGGCCTAAGGAAGTGATCGCCGGACATGATTCGCAGCTGGAGCGGGCTGTCGCCGAGGCGATGCGGATGGGGGCGCAGAACAGGGTGGTTCGGGCAACGCGCGAGCCGGCGAGTCCGGATTGGGGGAAGAGGAAGCCCTGAGAGCTCACGCTCCCAGTGATTTCAACAGCGCGAACAGCGTCGTCCAATGCCGCTCGGCAGCAATGGGATCGTGTGCAGCGGTATCCGCGGGCACCCACCCATGACGGGCGTTGTAGGTCTCGACCGTGTGATCGACGCGCGCTTCCGTGAGCGCCGCTTCGAGCCGCGCCTTTTGCGCGTCGTCGAAGCTGGAGTCGTTGGTGGCGCCGCCGACGTAGATGCGCGCCTTCATGGCTGGCGCAAGCAGGTGCGGACTGTCGGTGGCGTCGGTGGCCAGCTGGCCGCCGTGATATGAGGCCGCCGCGGCGACGCGTTCTGGAAAGTGACCTGCAGCGGCGAGTGACAACTTGCCGCCCAGGCAATAACCCGTGGTGGCAATGGTCCCCGTGCTGACCGTGGCTTGCGCATCGAGCAGGGCGAGGAGCGCTGGCATGTCGCGCATGATGTTCGCGACGCTGAGCGTGGGCAGGACGCGGGCGTTCCAGTCGGCGCGTGTCGCTGGATCAGTGAACAGCGCGGCCGTGTCGCGTACCACGTAGCCGCTGCGATAGTAGAGGTCGGGCAGGGCTACGCAGTAGCCTCCATCGGCGATTCGTGCAGCCATGTCGAACAGTGCGGGTCGCATGCCGAGTCCGTCCATGAACATCACAACGCCTGGATGCCGGCCCGTCTTGTCCGGTTGGAAGAGGTGAGTGGGGCAGATGCCGTCGGTGGTGCGAACCTCGATTGTCTCGTGCGGCATGCCTGCGTGTCCCGTGGACGAGTCGATGGCCGTGTGGAGCTTGAGGCGGCGGCCTCATTCCAAATGTGGAATGAGACACTCACACGGGAAAGGTCACCGCGTATCGCGGCGCATCACGTCCCACGCACTCGTGCCATTGGAATTTCCGTCCTTCAGGGCCCGACTCACCACGCCGGATTGGCTGCCACCAGCTCACCCATGGCGTTGCCGTCCAATGGCGCCGAGAAGAGGTAGCCCTGCCCATAGTCGCATTCGAGCCGCCGCAATTCCGCGAGCTGCAGCAGGGTCGTGACGCCCTCGGCTACGGACCCCAGGCCGATGCTCTTCGCCAGCTGGAGCACCGTCACAACCAGTTGGCGTGAGCGCTCGTCGTCATCCATCCGGCTCA
Source organism: Gemmatimonadaceae bacterium (assembly GCA_043758185.1). GTDB lineage: Bacteria > Gemmatimonadota > Gemmatimonadetes > Gemmatimonadales > Gemmatimonadaceae > AG11. The sequence goes on from JAYVNZ010000264.1 coordinate 22,087, forward strand.
CGAATGCCCTGTCCACCTTCAGCCCATCCAGGGGCAGCTGGTGCAGGTAGCTGAGCGACGAGTATCCCGTCCCAAAGTCGTCCATGTGCACCTCGACGCCGAGTGCCTTCAACGACTGCAGTACCTGCATTGCGGCGTCGGGCTGATCGATGATGACGCTCTCCGTGACCTCGAGGTGCACGCGATCCGGAGCCAGGCCCGACTCGGCAATCACATCCGCGATGCGCGTGACCAGCTGTGGCTGCGCGAACTGCTTGATGGACAGGTTGACTGCGATCGTGAGTGGGGGCTGACCATCGGGCACCGTCCAGCGCTGCACTTCCCGGCAGGCCTCGCGCAACACCCATTCGCCGATGGGCACGATCAGTCCGGTGTCTTCTGCCAACGCGACGAACTCCGATGGCGGCACGAGTCCGCGCTCAGGATGCTGCCAGCGAATCAGCGCTTCCGCTCCCGTAATGCGCCCCGAGCGCAGGTGTACGACAGGCTGGTACGCCAGGCGAAATTCGTTGCGTTCGAGGGCGCGCCGCAAGTCTGTCTCCAGCTGGAGCCGAGCCAGCGCATCGCGGTGCATGGCGCGGTCGAACATGGCGTAGCATGACCGTCCGGCGCTCTTGGCGCGGTACATGGCCATGTCGGCACTGCGCAGGAGGTGCTCGGGCAATTCCGTGGCGAGGAAGCTCGAAGAACTGAGCACGATGCCGATGCTTGCCGACGTGAATACCTCGTAGCCACCCAGGTCGATGGGCGTGGAGAGCGCCGACTGGATGCGTTCAGCCACCACGCTGGCATCGTCGTCGCCCGAGAGGCTTTCCAGCAGCACGGCGAATTCATCGCCGCCCAGGCGAGCCACCGTGTCCTCGGGTCGCAGCGCGAGTGCCAGCCGTTCGGCTACGGTCACCAGCAGCGCGTCGCCACCGTGATGGCCGATGCTGTCGTTGATGATCTTGAAGCGATCGAGGTCGAGGAACAGCACGGCAAATCGCGCCGTGTTGTCGCGCTGCGCCCGCGTGATGGCGTTGCGAAGCCGTTCGGTGAGGTACGCTCGGTTGGGCAACCCGGTGAGCTCATCGTGCAGCGTGATGTGAACGAGCGCTTCCTGGGTGTCCTTGCGGATGACGAGCTCGCGGCGCAGGTCGAGCTCGGTGCTCATCGCATTCGCGCTGTCTGTCAGCAGCGCCATGTCGGCAGCAGACCAGTTGCGTTTCGCGGCCGTGTCGGCCACGCATACCACCCCAGCGGTCCGCCCATCGCGGCAGAGAAACGGAACCACCGCTATGGCGTGCACCGTGAGCCCCTGCACATGGCCATGGTGGGCGCGGCAATCGTCGACCGAATGGCCCGCGTCCACCGCTACGGGCTGCCGGTTCGCAAGGGCCTGCTCCACGAGCTCGTGACAACACGGCACCACGCGCCACGCCCGAGCTCGGCCCGAGACGCCCAGGCATCCCTTCACCACGGGCCGTCCGTCTTCCACAACCGCGACGATGGCCATGGCTGCCCCGACCGACCCCGCAATGAGCCGCGCCATGCGGTCGTACGACTCTTCCGGCGGTACACCGAGCAGGAACTCGATCGCCCGGCTCTTGGAACCGAAGATGACCGCAGGATCCGGTGGCTGCGTGGGCAGCGAAAGCGCGTCGTCCCTCACCATTACTGTGTCCCCCAAGAGCGTGGCACGTCACACACGCGTTGGTCTAAGGCACAAGCGGTGCCTATCTAGACGACGGATTGGGGCAAAGGGAACGAACGATTACCGGGAACGGACCCCGCCCCGGCTGTATTTGCTGTGTCGGCCGCACATCGGCACACGCTCGCCGCACGTCACCTCAGCCCCTTCCACATTCCATGTCGCATACCGCGTTCACGCCCGCTACGCTCGGCACTCTGAAGCTCACGAACCACATCGTGATGGCGCCCATGACCCGCAGTCGCGCCCTCGGCAATGTCCCCAACGACATGATGGTCGAGTACTACCGGCAGCGCGCGAGCGCAGGGCTCATCATTACGGAGGGTACGTCGCCCGCTGCGGACGGGCTCGGATACGCCCGCATTCCCGGCCTGTTCAACCAGGAGCAGGTAAACCACTGGAAGGATGTCACCAGGGCCGTTCACGAGGCGGGCGGCCACATCTTCGTGCAGCTGATGCACGTGGGTCGCGTCTTTCATCCGCTCAACCTGCCCGCGGGCGCCGAGGGCGTGGCACCGTCCGCCGTAGCCGCGAAGGGTGAGATGTGGACGGACCAGCAGCAGATGCAGCAGCAGCCCGTACCACGCGCGCTGCGCAGCGAGTAGCTCACGCGCGTGCGCGACGAGTACGTGAGGAGTGCCAGGCATGCGATCGACGCGGGTTTCGACGGCGTGGAGCTCCACGGTGCCAACGGCTACCTGCTCGAGCAGTTCCTGAACCCGCAGTCCAACCAGCGGACGGACGAATTCGGTGGCAGCGTACAGAATCGCGTCCGCTTCGTGCTCGATGTGAACCACGAGAGCATGGGCGGGCCAGCCGTCTTGCAGACGACGGTCGACATCATTCGGGCCCGCTTCACCAACACGCTCATCCTCAGTGGCGGGCTGCACACCCTCGCAGCCATCGACGACGCGCTCGACAACGGGCATGCCGACCTGGTGGCCGTGGTCTGGGAGCTCTATCCCCAGGTGGTGGGAACCCCACTCGAAACGGAAATGAAGCGCGCCGCACGCGATCGCGTCGTCGTGGAGTTCGAGTCGTTCGCGCCGGAAATGGGAACATGGTCGGAGCTGCACTGCTACCCGCTGGCCGACGGCGGCCTCGCGACACAATGGCGGGACATCACCGCACGCAAGAAGGCGGAAGAAGCCGCACATTATCTCGACCGGGCCACGGAACTGCTCACGTCGCCCCTCGACCCGGGACAACGACTCAACGACCTGGCACAGCTCGTGGTGCCGCAACTGGGCGACTGGTGCGCCATCGACGTGGTGAATGAGGACGGTGTGATCGAGCAGGTCGCCGTAGCGCACGTCGATCCCGACAAGGTGCAATGGGCGCGCGAACTCAATCGCCGATACCCTCCAAGGCCGGATGCGCCAACCGGAACGCCAAATATCCTCCGCACGGGACTGCCCGAACTGTACGCGGAGATCA
>JAYVNZ010000265.1:0-9704 GCA_043758185.1 Gemmatimonadaceae bacterium
AGGGGACCATCGTGTGTAGACAATAGCTGTCAGACTGCAGTCGACCCGCTGTCAGACGAGCCGCCGCGCAGCGGCCGGCGGGTCAGACTGTCGGACTGAAAGACTCAATGTCCTACGCTGAGCTCCACTGTCATTCCTGCTTCTCTCTCCTCGACGGCGCCGCGCTGCCCGAGGCGCTCGTCGCACGCGCGAAGGAACTCGGCCTCGCCGCCCTCGCGCTCACCGATCACGACGAGCTCAGTGGCGCCGTGCGCTTCGCCAGCGCGGCGGACGAGGCAGGGCTGCGCGGCCTCATCGGCGCAGAGCTCACCGTCGCCATCGAGCCGGGCACCGACGATACCGAGCCACTCATCACCCACCTGCCCCTGCTTGCCGAATCACGCGAGGGATACGGCAATCTCTCCACGCTCATCACCCTTGCACGACGCGATGCACCACGCGGCTCGCCGCACGTGTCGCTCGACCAGCTCGCGTCGCACTCGACAGGATTGTTTGCGCTCAGCGGTTGTCCGCGTGGCTGGGTGGCCACGCTCGCCGAGCGGGGTGATTCCGACGGGGCGTGCGAGGCCGCGGCCACGCTCCTCGACATCTTTGGGCGCCGCGTCGCAATCGAGTGCTGGGATCATGGCCTGCCCGAGGAACGCGTCACCACGGCGCGCCTCATCGAGGTCGCCCGCGCACTCGACATTCCGTGGGTCGTCACCAACGATGTGCACTACGCGCGCGCGCGTGACCGCATGGTGCACGATGTTCTCTGTTCGCTGCGTCACCAGCGTCCGCTCGACCAGATGGGCACGCGCCTTCGCCCCAACGGCGAGTGGTACCTCAAGAGTGCGGCGCAGATCGCGCGTCGCTGGCGCCATGCACCTGAAGGCATTCGCGCCACGCTCGATATCGCCGAGCGCTGCGACTTCAGGCTCGGCCAGCTTCGCCCGTCGCTGCCGGCGTTCGCGCTGCCGCCGCGCGTTGGCGCCGACGAGTACCTCGAGCGGCTCGTTGCACAGGGCGCCCATGAGCGGTGGGGACCACCGGACACTGCACGCCGCGGTGCCGCGCACGAGAAGCAGCTCGCGCACGAGCTCGCGCTCATCGCGAAGCTCGGCCTCGCCGGCTATTTCCTCATCGTGTGGGACATCGTCCGCTTTGCGCGGCGCAAGGGCATCCTCTGCCAGGGCCGTGGCTCCGCCGCGAATTCCGCCGTCTGCTACGTGCTCGGCATCACCGCCGTGGATCCCGTCGCGCTCGGCCTCCTCTTCGAGCGCTTCCTCAGTGAGGATCGCACCGAGGCGCCTGACATCGACATCGATTTCGCGCACCGCGAGCGTGAGGATGTGCTCCAGTACGTCTACGAGAAATACGGGCGCGAGCATGCGGCCATGGTGTGCGAGCAGATCACCTACCGCGGCAAGAGTGCAGTGCGCGACGCGGCGCGCGTGCTCGGCTTCAGTGTGGAGCAGGCCGCCACCCTCGCCACGCTCAGCGATCGCTTTTCCGCAAAGGCAACGGCGGATGCACTGCGCGCGAAGCCGGACGCATCATCGAACGATGCGGCTGTCGCCTCCGCGCTCGGCAACACAATGGTGCCGGGCACCGAGGCCAATCACCTGTCACGCGCGGAGAAGGAAAAGGCAAAGCAGGTGCGAACGCCCATGACAGCGGCAGACCGGCCCACGCCGAAGGCGGCATACGAACCGTATGGAAGTCCCAACGGCCACAAGGTGGGCGCGCGCGAGCTGACGTCCATTCCCGACCCGATGCGCGAGGCGGCATCACGCGGCAACAGGTGGGAGGATCCCTGGATGTCGGACGACCACACGGAGCGCCGCAATCCCGTCACGGCGCTCCAGCCCACCGGTGGGCCGAGTATCGTGGAGCGCGTGGGGCTCGACCCGAAGGACAAGCGCGTGCGCGCACTCGCCGAGATCGTGGAGGGGCTGCACCAGATTCCGCGGCATCGCTCCATTCACGTCGGCGGGTTCGTGCTCACGCGGGAGCCGCTCTGCACCGTGGTGCCCATCGAGCCGGCGAGCATGCCGGGCCGCACGGTGATCCAGTGGGAGAAGGACGACCTCGATCCCGTGGGCCTCATCAAGATCGACCTCCTCGGACTCGGCATCCTCACCCTGTTGCAGGATTGCCTGTTGTACATCCGGCAGGGGCGCGGCATCACCGTCGATCTCGCTGCGCTGCCGATGGACGACCAGAACGTGTTCGACGACCTCTGCGCAGCCGACACCATCGGCGTGTTCCAGGTGGAGAGTCGCGCGCAGATGAACACGCTGCCGCGGTTGAAGCCGCGCTGCTTCTACGATCTCGTCGTCGAGGTTGCGCTCATCCGGCCCGGCCCCATCCAGGGCGACATGGTGCATCCGTATCTTCGCCGCAAGAACGGCGAGGAGCCGGTGACCTACCTGCACGAATCGCTCAAGCCCATCCTGGCGCGCACGCTCGGCGTGCCGCTGTTCCAGGAGCAGGGCATGCAGGTGGCCATCGTGGCGGCAGGGTTCACGCCGGGCCAGGCGGACGTGCTGCGCAAGGCGATGGGTCACAAGCGGAGCCGGGAGCGCATGGCGTCCATCGGCCAGAAGATGCTCGACGGCATGGCAGCCAACGGCATCGGCAGCATGGACGCGGAAAAGATCTTCAACCAGATCAATGGCTTCGCCGACTATGGATTTCCGGAGAGCCACGCGGCGAGCTTCGCGCTGCTCGTGTATGCGTCGGCGTACCTGAAGCACTACTATGCGCCCGAGTTCACCGCAGCCATCCTCAATGCGCAGCCGATGGGCTTCTATGCGCCTGGCACGCTGGTGGAGGATGCGCGACGCCATGGCGTGGAAGTGCGGCCGGCAGACCTTGGACGCTCAGCATGGAATGCTTCGCTGGAGGTCAGTCAGTCTGACAGTCCGACAGTCGGACAGGACAAACAGCAGATCATCAGACAGCCGAAGTCCGTCACGCCGTCCCGTCAGACGAGCCGCCGCGCAGCGGCCGGCGGGTCAGACTGTCAGACTGAGAGACTCGCTGCCCCGGCCGTCAGGCTCGGGATCCGCAGCGTGCGCGGCCTGGGAACCACGGCGCAGGACAAGCTCGAGCTGGCGTGGCGCGATGGGCCCTTCACGTCCGTCGAGGACGTGGTGCAGCGCTCCGGCCTCGATCGCCGCGCGCTGCGGTATCTCGCCGAAGCGGGTGCGTTCGACAGCCTGCTCGCCCATGAGACCGACGCACGCAAGCGCCGCGCTGCACTCTGGGCCGTGCTCGACGCCGCACGTGGTGATGCCGGCCCGCTCGCGCCGCGCCGCCGAACGGTACCGCATGTCGCACCCGTGCCGGCAATGACCGCAGTGGAGCTCACGGAAGCCGACTATCGCATGACGGGCATCTCGCTCACCGGCCACCCCATGTCACACGTGCGCAGCGTGCTCGAGCCCAACGGCGTGCGCAGCGCGCGCGACCTGCTGCGCAACGGCCGCGATGGCGAAACGGTGGCCACGGCGGGGCTCGTGATCTGCCGCCAGCGGCCCGGCACGGCCAAGGGCTTCGTCTTCCTCACGCTGGAAGACGAGACGGGATTGATCAACGTGGTCATCACGCCGCAGCGCTTCGAGCGGCAGGCGTTGCTGATCTCGCGCACGCCGTTGCTGCTGGTGCGCGGCGTATTACAGGTGGAGCAGACGGTGGTGAACGTGCGGGCGAAGCAGTTCCGCGCACTCGAAGCGGCCGTCGGGGCCGAGTTCGCGAAGCGGCACGATTTTCATTGAGCCCGGGAATCCGGTCAGCGCGACGGGCATGACCCCCGGCGGCTCATCAGCGGTCGCTCGTCGTCCTCAACGCGGCAATACCGGCGCTCGCGACCTGCGCGTCCTGCGGTGCAGTCCCGCCGCTCACGCCCACCGCCCCGATGACCTGGCCACCAACGAGGATGGGCACGCCGCCCTCGATGGGCAGCGCATCCACGGCAAGCCATTGCAGCCGGCCTGCCGTGACGGCCGAGTCGAGCGACTTGGTGGCGCGCTGAAAGCGCGCAGCGGTGCGCGCCTTGGCAAGTGCGAAGTCGACATTCGACGGCCGGGAGCCATCGCCCTTGTGGAAGAGGACGAGCCCACCAGACGCGTCGACGATCGCAATGGACATCGACCAGTTGTTCTTCTGCGCCTCGGCCTCCGCCGCGGCGACGATGTTGCGCGCGCCGTCGAGCGTGAGCATCGACGTCGCGCGCACCTGCGCCGCCAGGGGGGAACGGGCGCACAGCAGCGCGGCAGCAACAAGCAGGAGACGAGGGCGCACGATGGTGGGGTGAGAGAGTGGTCCAGCCGTTCTGCGCAAGGTCAGTCCCCGCGCGTGTTCCAATACTCCTCGTCGCGGATCAGTACGTCAAGCTCCAGCGAGCCGTCTTCATCCTGGTAGTCCGCAATGTGAATCGCGGTGGTCTCGATCGAGTTGCCGCTTGCGTCCACCAGGTGCAGGGCGAGCTTGTCGCGCGCCGCATGGTAGCGTGCGAGGGTCACGTCGTCGCTGGGCTCACCGCCGCGCGTCGGCACCGCCTGGCTGAAGAGCCGGAACACCGGCTGCACCAGTTCGTACCCAAGGCCCGGGCGGAACGCACCCCACGCGCGACCAAGGGATGCATCGGCCTCCTCGAGATCCGAATGCCCCACGATCACGCCATGCATCTTCACCGTATGCCGCATGCTATGCCTCCTCTGCACTGACGACGCGATGCACCATCACGCGATCGGTCTGCCGGTCGCGACCGAGCATGAACGTGGTGGACCCCACGTCAACGAACTCCCATCGGCGATAGAACGCGATGGCACGTGGATTGTGCTCCCAGACACCCAGCCACACTGCACGCCGTCCTCGCGCTGCCGCCTCGTCCAGGCACCGGCGCATCAAGGTGGCACCCACCCCGGCCCCGATCACATGCGTGGCCGCGTACAACCGCGCAATCTCCACGGCGTTCTCCTCCGCCACGCTCGCCGGTGCGGGCCCTTCGCGGAGCATGGCGTACCCTGCCACCTCACCGGACAGCTCCGCGAGATACACCGTCAGGCAGGGATCGCCGAGTTCAGCAGCCTGGATGTCCGCGCCAAATGCGGATGTGGCGTAGGCATCCATGTTCTCCGGCGTGTTGTCGCCGCCGAAGGTGTCGCGAAAGGTCGTGGCGGCGAGCGAAGCCAGCACCGCCGCATCCGCTGGCGTTGCCTGGCGCGTCGTCACTGCACGTGTGGCAGACGGCGTCATCCCGCGAATGTACCCAGGGAGTCATCGCCGCGCGAGCGTCCGAAGACCGAGCGCGTCATTGATCCAGCGCACGAGGGGCGCGAGCCGCTGGAAGTCGCGAGCCAGCAGGTCCGGAAGCCTGGCGCTCAGCACGTCGCGCGACGCCAGCTCGCGCCCGAGCGTGTAGGACTGGTGGCGCAGCAGCGTTGCCGCGGGATGCGACTCGGCATAGCCGCGCGGCATGCGCGTGAGCATGTGCTCATCCGCAAGTCCCCCGAAGCGACGGCGCGCGCCCGCCAGGATCGTGGCGAGCTGCGTTGCATCATCGTCGATGGCCTGCCGGATGCGCTGGAGCGCAGGCCGCGGCGGCATCCAGATCCCGCCACCGATCAGCGCATGGTCCGCCTCCATGTGAAAGTAGAATCCCGCGCCGCCGTGTGCCGCCTGTGTGCCCACACCGCGGCCGGCATCCACGTGGTGGAACCAGCAGGCGACATGCGTCTTGTACGGTGACTTGTCGGCGGAGAAGCGGACGTCGCGATGAATGCGGAACAGCGACCGCTTCGGATCACCCACGATTTCCGGGGCAATGGTGGCGAGCCGCACATCGATCTCCTCGGCCAGGGCGGAGAGCGGGATGCGGAGTTCGGCCTCGTAGGTACCGCGGTTGCGTTCGAACCAGTCGCGATCGTTGTGGCGGCGGAGCGACCGCAGAAAGGTGAAGGCCGCGGGACGAAAGCCGGTGAAGTCCGCCGCCGTCACGGCACCGGCGACGTCCGCGTGTGCTCCGCTGGCGCCGGACGCGAGATGCGGAACTCGAAGTTCTGCTCCACCAGCTGTCGAACACGACGGCCGCCAATCGTGGCCGGCGTGAAGAGCATGAGCGGCAACGCCTGTCGCACGGATTGCGTGAACGCCGGGTGCGACGACCGAACGACCTCGATGCTGCCGGCATCCGCGCGACCTGAGCTGTCCACTATGAAGCGGAGAAAGACGCCGCCTTCCGTACCCGCCGACATCAGATCGGGTGGGTACGCAGGTGCGGCGCTCCCCGCCGTGCGCACCGCCGTCTCTTCCACGTCGAGCATGGAATAGACCGAGTCGCGGGACTCGAAGGGCGCGGCTGGCGCCTGCGACCTGGCCTCATCGTGCTGCTGGCCCGGCTCGCCGCTCTCCCGGATGGCTCCCCTGCTCGCCACGACCTGTCCGTCGGGACGCATGGGAAGCGGCTGGCCGCGCGATCCCAGGTCGATGTACTGCAGGTGCTCCACGACGTTGGCGGACGACGGTCGACGGTCCGGTGGCGGCAGGTACCGCAGCAATGCGCCACGGTCGGCGATGCTCTGTTCCAGCTGCCGTGCGCGCACCCCGGTGCCGTAGATGGCGGCGCTCATGACCACCGCGTGCACCGCAACACTGAGCGCGGTACTGGCGCCCATGCTGGAACTCTTGGCCGTCGCGTGAAGCCAGATGCGCATATGCCGCCTGGAAAGTGCCGACCCGGTGCCGATCCCTGCATGACCTGCCCGGGAAGGCAGACCGTCACCCCCGCCGTTTCATGCTACCCTGGGTTGCCGACTCCAACAAGACATGCAGTGCCTCGCCCGTGAGCCGATACGTGGTCCATTCACTCATCGGCCGGGCGCCGAGTGATTCGTAGAAGCCGATGGCATCGCTGTTCCAGTCCAGCACGGCCCACTCCAGCCGCCCGTATCCACGCTCGATCACCGTGCGCGCCAGCGAACCGAGCAGTCTCCTGCCGAGTCCCAATCCGCGGAATTCCGGGAAGACGAAGAGGTCTTCCAGGTAGAGACCCGGCGTGGCAAGAAAGGTGGAATAACTTCGGAACCAGAGTGCGAATCCAGCGGGGACGTCGCCAACGAACGCGAGCGTGACCTCGGCTGCTGGTACGGCGCCGAACAGGCTTTCCGCGAGTAGCGCTTCGCTGGCGTTGCACTCGTGCGACAGGCGCTCGTAGTCCGCCAGCCCGCGAATGCAACGCAGGATGGTTGGTACGTCATCGATTGTGGCCGGCCTGAGCCGGAGGTCGGGGGGCGGAGTAGGCACGGGTCGTCGTGGCGGGGGGAGCACATGGTCGTCTCTCGTAACGAGGGCAATTGACCATGGCCGGGTTGCATCCGGTGATGTAGTTTAGCCCTCCCCGTCGCCCACCGGATAGCCGTGCTCGATATAGCGCCCATTCTGCATGAGACCCTCGCCGGACGGTATGTCCTGAAGCGGGAGATCGGTCGTGGGGGAGCCGCCACGGTGTACCTCGCGCACGACGTGCGTCATGAGCGCCTGGTCGCGATCAAGGTGCTGCATCACGAGCTGTCGCATGCGCTGGGCGCGCAGCGTTTCCTGCGCGAGATCAAGCTCACCGCCAGCCTGCAGCATCCGCACATCCTGCCCATCCACGATTCGGGCGAGGCGCACGACCAGCTCTACTACGTGATGCCGTACGTCGAGGGCGATTCGATGCGGCACCGCCTGGGGGCGGACAACCGGCTGTCCATCGAGGAAGCCGTGCGGATCGGGCGCGAGGTCGCGGGTGCGCTGGCGTACGCGCATGAGCGGGGCGTGGTCCATCGCGATATCAAGCCCGAGAACATCCTCTTTTCCGGCGGGCACGCGGTGCTCGCGGACTTCGGCATAGCGCGCGCGATCAACCGTGCGCACGAGAAGATCACGCAACAGGGCACCATCACGGGCACACCGGCGTACATGAGCCCCGAGCAGGCTCGTGATCGCGCGTTCGATGGCCGCAGTGATGTCTACTCGCTGGCCTGCGTGCTGTACGAGTCGATTGCTGGCGTACCCCCCTTTGTGGGCGAGACGCCGCAGCAGTTGCTCACGCAGCGCATTTCCAAGACGGCACCGCTGCTGCGCGAGTATCGGCACGACGTGCCGCTGCCCATCGAAACGGTGATTGCGAAGGCGCTTTCGATGTCGCCGGACGACCGGTTCGACGACGCGCGAGCGTTCAGCGCCGCGCTGTCCGCCGCCATCGGCCACTCCGGCGAAACAGTGACCGCGCGCGTGGTACGCCGGCCGCTCAGCAAGAGTCCGTGGCTCTGGGCCGCGTCCGTTACCTTGCTCACCGTCGGAGTGGCAGCCTCCACGCCACAAGGTCGGGATCAGCTGGATGTGCTCACGGGTCGCGTGGACACGGCGCAGTACGCCGTGGTGCCGTTCCAGTATTCCGGCGCGCGGCCGGCACGCGACGAGCGGGAGCCGGTTGCCCAGGGCGTGTACGCCGCACTGCGCGAATGGAACGGCCTCAAGCTGGCGAGCGACATGAGCGTGACGGACGCAATGGAACGCTCACGGGATTCGTCATTGACCGGCCTCCTGGCGGTGGCTCGGCGCGCCCGCGCGGGCAAGCTTGTGCTCGGTCGGGTGCACGTGAGCGGCGACTCGATGGTGGTGACCGCGTCGGTCTACGATGCCATTGCGGACACCCTGCTGCGAGAGGTCGTGCTCGCCGGACCGCGCAACTTCGTCTCCGCGCATCCCGCAGCGGTGCGCGCGCTGGCAGCGGACCTCATCCGACTCGATCTCGGCCCTGCGCTGTCGCGCGCCGGCGACGTGGGCACGCGCTCGCTCTCTGCGTGGCGGGCATCCCAGCAAGGACAACGCGCGCTCGTGACGTGGCGCGTAGGCCCTGCCATCGACGCGTTCGAGCGCGCCGTCGCCGCTGATCCCGATTATGCCTACGCGCAGGTCTGGCTGGCCCAGTTGCTCGTGTGGCGCGGCCAGCCGGCAGCGCGGTGGGCGCCCCATCTCAGCACGGCGCTCCGGAACCGCACCTCGCTCGGCGTTCACGAAAACGATCTCGTGACCGCCTTGCAGGCGGTGCAGCACAACCGCTTCGGCGCCGCCTGCGATGCGTACGAGATCATGCGGCAGCGCGACTCGCTCGATGCCACCGCATGGCTCGGACTGGCGCATTGCCAGGGGCTGGATCCGCTGGTGGTGAAGAGCAGCGCCAGCAGCACGGGATGGGTGTTTCGCGGCAGCGCAGGCGCCGCGCAGCGCGCATACACACGCGCCCTGCAGATTGCGCCGTCGTCGTTCTGCGCCTTTCCCTTTCCCACCATCGCCGCGCTGTTCGTCGTCGAGACCAACCGTCCCCGCGCCGGCGCGGATGCCGACAGCGCGCAGTTCTTCGGGCTGCCCGACCTGGTGCACGATACCATCGCCTACGCGGCCCGCCCCTACAGGGAGCTGAACAAGACCTCGTTCGAGATCATCGCGCCGGCGTACGACCGCGCCCTCCAGCGCAACCGCGAAGCATTGCTCGGAGTCCTTGTCATGCTCACGCAGCGGCTGCCCGACAACCCCGACGCCTTCGAGTCGCTCGCACGCGTGCTGGAAATGCGCGACGAGATCACGGGCACGCCCAACGGTGGATATTCCGCGCTCAGCGCAATCGATCGTGCGAAGGTGCTCTCCACGGACTCGGTGCAGCGGGCCCGGCT
>JAYVNZ010000266.1:0-4556 GCA_043758185.1 Gemmatimonadaceae bacterium
CCAGCGTGCGTGTCCTTGAAGCCGAATCCGGTAAGGCGCACCTGCCGGATGTCGGCCTTGTCGTCGCCCGTGGTGTCCTTGAGAAAGAGCAGGTCCGGCATCTGCGCCACGAGCACCCCGCCGTCCACGAGTACGAGGCCGGTGGGGATGTTGAGGCCATCGGCGAACACGGTGAACTTGTCCGCCTTGCCGTCGCCGTTGGTATCCTCGAGGATCGTGATGCGGTCATGGCCCGGCTGGCCGGGATGGATGTTGTTCGGATAGTCCACCGTCTCGGCCAGCCAGAGGCGACCGCGCGCATCCCACGCCATGGCAATGGGCTTCGCGATGTTCGGCTCGGCGGCGAACAGCTGGAGCTCGTAGCCGGGCGGAACCTGCGTGAGCATTGCCGACTGCGCGGGGGTGAACGGCGCCTGGTACTGGAGGGGCGGATTGCGACGCTCGTAGTTCGGGATGCGACTGCTCGCCGTGTACGTGGGCGCCGGCATCTTCAGGCGTGCCCACTGTGCACGCACCGGTGCGGCCACCGACCACACTACGGCGTTCCGCAGCAGCGCGTGGAACTGTGGTTGCTTCCATGTGCGCTCGTCGTGGCCGTATGCCGTGTAGAAGACGCGCCCCTTGCCCTGTGTCCGCACCCACGTCCATGGCTCCCGATGGTCGCCCTCTACCCGCTCCATGAGCACAGTGCGATCGGGATTGTTGTTCTTGTGGATGTACGTTTCATCCCATGTCTCGAACGGCTTCACGCCCTTCATGACCTCATGATCCGCGCGCACGATATCCGCGGTGAACGTGCCGGTGCCATGCTTGTCGAACTGTCCGCCGATCATTCGGAGATACCTCTCCGAGTTGCGAAAGCAGTGCGACGCCGAGTGGATGGGGAGGAAACCGTGTCCCGATTCCACGTACTCCAGCAGCGCCTTCTCCTGCGACGGCGTGATGGAGTCGTGATTCGCGTACAGCATCAGCGCGTCGAACTGCGCGAGCTTCGCCGGATTCAGGTCGTCCGGATTGGTGGTATACGTGAAGTTGATTCCGTCCTTCGCGAGCGCCGGAGCCAGGAGGCCGAGCGCGACGTCGGAGGGGTGATGCGTGGCGTCGTGGCCGAGGAAGAGCACTTCGATCTTCCGTCCGGCGCGCTGCTGGGCGTGCGCCGGGGCGAGCGGAGCGGCGACCACGAGCACCATGCAGGCGATTCGGCCGAGAAGTCGGGAAGGTGTTGACACTGCGTTGCTCCGAGGGAGGCGGGCGTCCAGCACGAAGGCGTGGGTGGCCCAGCAACCCGACGCCCTCTGCTATTTAGTTCCTTAGCGTGCCAATAGTACCTGACGTGCGCGTCGTCCACCAGAATCGGCGCGGCACGCGAGGAGTGTTCATGCATTGGCCAGCCTCGCCAGGGACGCGAACGGTCAGCGCTCGACGGGGCCACCAATCCGCCCTTCGAGGACGCGTCGGCTCACGACGTGATCGTGCAGTGCCTTCTGGTACTCGCTCGTCACCTCCTGCTGTGTGCGCATGGCATCCATGAGTTCGAGGAGCGACGCGGCGCCCTTGCCGTAGGCGTACCGCGTGGCCTCGACATTCGCCTGCACCTTCTGGAGCAGTCCACCCTCGTAGCGCTCGATGAGGGCACCCTCCGTTCGGAGGTTGGTCACTGCGTCGAGTACGTCACGGCGCACCTGTGCCTCGAGCCGGCGCCGAACGAGCGAACTCGCCTCTACCCCCACTGCTGCCCTGTCACGCTGCCCGCTGTACTGGTTGGCGAGGGGAACCTCGAAGCCGATGCCCAGTGCGTAATAGTGCCCGGACTCGAACGGACCACTGAACTGGCGGCTGTAGGTCAGCTGCGGGATGGGAATGACGGCACTCCGTGCGAGCCCCAGGAGCGCGCGACTCTGATCCTCCCGCACGCGCGTTGCCTCCAGGTCCGGACGCGCGCGCAACGCTTGCGCGAGAAGCGCGTTGTAGTCCAGCGTCAGCGGGTGATAGTCGAGCGATCCGGACACGGCCAGGGCGGTGTCGGGAGTGGCCATCCCCATCAGCGCACCGAGGGCCAGACGCGTGGCCTGCCGATCGATACCCGCTCGCGCGAGATCGGCATCGGCACGTGCGAGCTCGATTTCACTTCTGGTGACGGCGCGCTCGGAGATGTCGCCGGCGCGGGCGCGCGCGGCGTCACCTTGTTGCAGCAGGAGCACCCCCTCCCGCCGTTGCGCCGCCACGCGGAATTCCGCATCCGCAAGGAGCACGTCTGCAAACGCATGCGCTACCGCAACGCCGAGCTGCCGCTCCGCATCCGCGACGTCAGCGGCTGACCCCTCAGCGCCGAGGATGCCGGCGCGCACACGAAACGTTCGTTGCGGTCCGACATCGATAGGGAGTGTGACGTTGTACTGGAATGGGGTATTCGGGTTGGCCTGGAAGACCGGGTTCGGGTAGGCGCGCGCGATCCGCAGTTCAGCGCGCAAGGAGTCGAACGCGATGCGGGCGAGACGAACATCCGGGTTGGCGCGACGTGCGGCAGCGAGCGCGTCCTCATAGGTGAGTGCGGCGCGTGCTTCCTGGGCGTGCAGCACGCCACACTGTGTCCACAGGAAGCCGATGACACAGGCCACGCGGACCATACTCATACCGATCATGGCGCGCGCGCGATCAGTACGCGGTCGGATGTTGTGTGCTTCCCCTGGTAGCCATGCACGATCAGCCGCCGCCGAACGCCGATTTGCGTCGCGACCGTATCGAGGTCGAACGCCAGACAGGTTGGGGCGGACCGGCCGGGACGGCTGGAAAAGCAGAGGAACCGGTTCGCGGGGTCGTTCACGCGACCATCGAAATACCAGAACCCATAATGCTTCCGTGGAGACGCGGCGATTGCCCCGTCCGGCTGCACGACAATGTGTCGGCTTTCATCCTCCCCTGACGGACCCAACACCCAGAGCGATGTATCCCTGGGCTGGGTCTTCGCGCTATCCACCCACTCTCCCACGACAGCGAGTGGATGACTGCTGAGGATGGGAAAGAGCCGGGCAGGGGAGCACGCCGCGCTGCCCGCCACGCCGAGCAGCACGAGCCCCATAAGCGCCCTACGCGGGAACTTCGTCATGCGGAACCTCGCGGAATCTGACATAGAGAATTGGCATGAGCAGCAGGGTGAGCAGCGTGGAGGTCACCAGCCCTCCCACGATCACCGTCGCGAACGGACGCGTTGTTTCCGCACCGATCCCGTGGGAAAGCGCGGCCGGAAGCAGGCCGATGGCAGCCATGAGCGCGGTCATGGTCACGGGACGCAACCGATCAAGTGTTCCTTCGCGCACGGCGTCGAGGAGCGGCCTTCCCTTGGCAAGCAGCCGGTTGAACTCGGTCACCAGCAGCACCCCGTTCTGCACCGAGATGCCGAACAGCGCGATGAAACCGACGGCGGCCGAGACGCTGAGATTGATGTCGCGGAGCCACAGCGCGGCCACGCCGCCAATCAGCGCAAAGGGCAGGTTGGCAAGGACAAGCAGCGCGTACCGCACCGATCCGAACGCACTGAAGAGCAGGACGAAAATGATCAGGATGCTCGCCGGCACGATCACCATGAGCCGAGCGTTGGCGCGGCGCTGGTTCTCGAACTGCCCTCCCCATGTGACGCGGTAGCCTGGCGGCAGGATGACGTCGCGTGCCACAGCCTGTTGCGCTTCGGCCACGAAGCTGCCCTCGTCGCGGCCGCGCACGGAGCACTTCACCGCCACGCGCCGCTCGTTCGCTTCATGCGAGATGCGCGATGCGCCTTCGGAGGGAACGGTGCGTGCCACGCTGGCCAGGGCGACGATGCGTCCGTCCGCCGTGGCAACGGGCAGGTGCGCAAGCGCCTGAAGGTTGTCCCGCGCCGCAAGGGTGAACCGTACGCGAACGTCGAATGCGCGCGTGCCCTCCAGAAAGCGGGTCACCGCCCGCCCGCCCGCCCCCGACTCGAGCGCCGCATTCGCCTCGGCCACCGTCACGCCGTAGCGCGCGAGGGCGTCGCGATCCAGCTCGAATCGAAGCTGCGGCTGCCCGAACTGATGCTCGACAGCCAGGTCCGCGACGCCGCGAACCTCCGCCAGTACGTGCTCGATCTCTCCCGCCTTCTGCTGGAGCACCGTGAGGTCAGGGCCAAAGACCTTCACCACCAGTTCTCCCTTCACACCGGACAGCGCTTCCTCGACGTTGTCCTTGATGTACTGTGAAAAATTGAGCTCGATGCCCGGAATCACCTCGAGCGCGCGCTGCATGTGCGCAACGAGGCTGTCCTTGCTCACGTTCTTCCACTCCTTCTTCGGCTTGAGGTCGGCGTACACCTCGAGGTTGTTGGCGCCCTTGGCATCCGTGCCGTCGTCCGGGCGTCCCACGTGCGAGACCAGCTGGCTGACCTGGGGATAGCTCAGCAGGATGGATCGAATCCGTCGCTCGACATCCTTTGCCGCCTCGAGCGAGATCCCCACGGGAAGGCTGGCGGTGAGCCAGATGTTGCCTTCGTCCAGTGCCGGGAGGAATTCCGAGCCGAGTCGCAGACCCACCGCGAGCGTAGC
>JAYVNZ010000267.1:0-4411 GCA_043758185.1 Gemmatimonadaceae bacterium
ACATGGCGTGCGCTCCGGTGCAGCGAGGCATGAGGACATTCCGCGACGCCACAATCGTACGCTGTCGCAGCCGGTTCATCCAGTCACGCAAAGAGCAGGTCCTTCGTTTCACTCAGGACGACAACTCGCGACGCAGCGCCAGCGTGAACGTACTGCCCTCCCCTACCACGCTCGCCACGCTGAGCTGGCCGCCCATGCCGAGCGCCAGGTCGCGGGAAATGGCGAGTCCGAGTCCCACACCCTGCTGGCTGGACGGCGTAAGGTGGCGGTCCACCTGCACGAACGGATTGAAGATGCGCTCCAGGTTCTCCGGCACGATGCCTCGCCCGCTGTCGCGAACGCTGATCTCCACCCACTCGTCGGTCGTCACACACTGGAGCGTGATGTCGCCACCATTTGCTGTGAACTTGAGCGCATTGGTGAGCAGGTTGAGCAGGATCTGGTGCGCCTTGTCGGTGTCCGCAAGCACCCGCGCCGTACCATCGCACTCGACGATGGAGAAGCGCTGGGACTTGGCGGCAATCTGCGGCGCAACGAGGTCAGGCACTCCGTGGAGCAGCGTGCGCAGCGCGATGGGCCGGACATCGAACTCGATGTCGCCCGCGTCGAGCTTGGTGAAGTTGAGGATACTGTTGATGAGGCCGAGCAGGTACTTGCCGCTGTGGCGGATGCGCTCCACGTCGCTCCGCTGTGCGGGCGTGAGTTCCCCGCGCACGCCACTCAGAAGCAGGTCCGCATAGCCGCCAACCGCGTTGAGCGGCGTGCGCAACTCGTGGCTCATGGTGGCGAGGAAGAGTCCCTTGGCCTGGTTCGCCTCGTCCGCAATGCGACGTTGCGCTTCCAGCGCCTCCGCCTGCGTCTCCAGCTCCTCGGTCTGCACCTCCAGCTCGGCCGCGTTCTCCTGGAGCTGGCTGTTGGTGATCTCCATCTCGACGTGCTGTTCCTCCAGCCGGGCGTTGGACTCCTCGAGTTCGCCCCGCGACACTTCGCTTTCGTCCAGCAGCACCTGGATGCGGCGGCGCGAAAGCACGGACTCCGTGACATCCACTGCCACGACGCCAATGCCGTAGACCTTGTCCTCGGCCGTGCACAAGGGCTGGTACGTGAGGTTGTAGAATGCTGTCTCCGGCTCCCGGTCGCGCGAGCGGCGAATGACGACTTCCATCTCGTTTGCGACGAACGCCGTGCCCGTTCTGTAGACGTCATCGAGTCTCTCGAAAACGCCCTGCCCCTCGAGCTCGGGAAATACCTCGCGCACGGTCTTCCCAACGATGAATTCTCGATCCACCATTCGCAGGTACGTCGGGTTGGCCAGGACGAAGCGGAGGCCGGGCTCCTCGAGCACGGCGATGGCAATGGGCGCCTGCGAGAACACGAGTTCGAGTTGCTTGCGCGCATGCGCCACCTCGCGCGCAGCGGCATCGGCAATACTGCGGGCCCGGGCCTGTTCAGTGACGTCGGTCGACAGGCTCGTCACGGCGTACACCTCTCCCTCGCGGTTGCGGAGCGGCTGGTACGACACGTTGAAGATGTACTCCTCGGGCACGCCGTCGCCGTCACGGTCGATGGGCACCACCTGCCCGGGCCGGCTTACGGCTTCGCCCGTTCTGTACACGCTGTCCATGAGCGCGGCGGCCTCGGAACCGGCTGCCTCGGGAATCGCATCACGAAACGCGCGGCCGATGAGCGCCCGGTTGCCGGCGTATTTTGCGTAGGCCGGGCTGACGATGGTATAGATGTGGTCGGGACCAGTGAGCACGGCAACCGCCATGGGCGCCTGCTCGAATACGTCGGTCAGCCGACTCCGCTCCAATTGCACCTGCGTCAACAACTGCTCGCGCTCCGCCTCGAGCTTCTGCGCTTCCACCCGTGACGTGGTCTCCACGAGCGTGACCAGCACGCCCGCAATTGCGAGTGCATCATCGCGCAACGGGCTGTACGACAGCGTGAACCAGAAATCCTCCACGGCGCCGTATCGCAGCAGCGGGATGCAAACGTCGTCGAACGCGACAGTCTCCCCAACGAGAATGCGCTGATAGATGGGCGCATTGAATTCCCACGCTTCGGGCCAGCACTCCCTCGTGGGAAGTCCCAGGCCCCATGGATGCTTGCGACCCATGACCTCGCGATATCCGTCATTGTAGATCTGGATGAGATCCGGCCCCCAGAGCACGATGTTGGGAAACGCGGAATCCAGCATGGTCACGACGATGGCGCGCAAGCTGGCAGGCCACTGCTCCGCCTTGCCGAGCGGGGTGGCAGACCAGTCGAAGTTGCGGCAGCGGCCCTTCATCTCGCCGGTGCCAGCGAACAGCCGTGTCCGCTCGTCGATTGCCCGCGGTGACGCGGAGGGCGTGGGAGTATCAGTCATCTCGCCCGCTACAAGGGCAAGTGACAGGCCTCGGCCGACGACTACGCCGGACGCGGCAACGCTGCGTGCTGGCCGGTCAGCATGGGATGCCTGTTGGCCCCCCGTTTTCCTGTATCTTGATGACATCCCTCATGCGAGCCCAATCGTGACTGCCACGCCCGTTCCTCCGCCCGACGCGCCTCACCTTGCCAACCCCGACCTCTACCCGTCGTTCACCAAGGGCATCTTCCTTGGCGAGTTGCGCGAGGAGCTCATCTTCCCGTTTCCGGCGCCGAGCGAGGAGGACAAGGAATCACTGCGCATGATCCTGGGCACGTTTCGCGACTGGGCCGCGGAGCACGTGGACTCGAAGCAGCTGGACCACGACGGCAAGTTTCCCGAGAGCGTGCGCGCAGGCATGGGCGAGCTGGGGATGATGGGCGTGAATATCCCCGAAGCGTACGGCGGGTTCGGCGCAAACGCGCAGGTGTTCTCGCGCGTGTTCGGCGAAGTGGGGGCCACGGATCCGGCGCTGGCCGTGTACTTCGGTGCGCACCAGTCCATCGGGTGCAAGGGCATCACCCTGTTCGGCACGGAAGACCAGAAGCAGCGGTGGCTGCCTGGCTGCGCGGCGGGCACCACGGTGGCGGCATTCTGCCTCACGGAGCCCGGCTCGGGCTCCGATGCGCAGGCGATGACGACGCGCGCCGTCCCCAGCGACGACGGCACCTATTACACACTGACCGGGACGAAGATCTGGATTTCCAACGCCGGCTACGCGGGATTGTTCACCGTGTTTGCCAAGGTACCGGTGACGCAGCCCGATAGCACCACGAAGCTGCGCGCGACGGCGTTCATCGTGGACGCGAAGGCTGCCGGAATCACACTCGGCCAGCCGGAACAGAAGATGGGCATCAAGGCGAGCGACACCCGCACGGTGACGTTCGAGAACGTGCGCGTGCCGGTAGGCGACCGGCTTGGCGACGTGGGCCAGGGATTCAAGTTCGCGCTGGAAATCCTCAACTCGGGCCGGCTGGGGCTCGCGGCGGGAAGCGCGCGCGGCGCGCGCAAGATCATGCACGACGCGCTCGTCTACGCCAAGCAGCGAGAGCAATTCGGCAGGCCCATTGGATCCTTCGAGATCATCCAGCAGAAGTTCGCAGTGAATGCCGCGGAAACCTACGCGGCGGATTCGGCGTGGTTGCTCACGGCGGGCATGGTGGATCGCGGCGGCGTGGACTACTCGCTGGAGACGGCGGCGTGCAAGATCTTCGCGAGCGAGCTTGCGTTTCGGGCGTCCAACGACGCGCTGCAGATCGCGGGTGGCATTGGCTACTCCAAGGAGTATCCATACGAGCAGGGCGTGCGCGATTCGCGCATCAACCTGATCTTCGAGGGCACGAACGAGATCCTCCGTGCGCTCATCGCACTCACCGCGCTCCAGCAGCCCGGCGAGCGACTCAAGGCGCTGGGCAAGGCGTTCAGGGATCCGCTCCACTCGCTGGGTGCGATTGGTTCGTACGTAGCCGGGCGCGCGCGGCGGCAGATCAACAAGCCTTCGTTCACGCTATGCCACGAAGCGCTGGCGGAGGAGGCCGATTCGGTGGCGGGGATGGTGCACAGCCTTGCGCTGGCGGTGGAGGGGATGCTCCTGAAGCACGGCAAGGAGGTGATCGAGCGGCAGTTCCTCCAGTTACGCGTGGCGAATGCGGCCATCGACATCTTCATGGCGGTGGCGGTGCTCTCGCGGACGACGTGGGAAATTTCGCGGGCGGGGAGCGTGGAGGGTGCTGCGGCGGAGCTGGACTGCGCGCGGGTGTTCATCCCCGCCGCCATGCGCCGTGCACGGCGTAACGTGAGGGCGTTACGGAGTAACCAGGACGGGCGGTTGAGTGCCATCGCGCTACGCGCGCTGGAGAGTGGGGAGTTGGCGCCGGAGGCGCCCACGGACAGGTAACTGCGAGTACCAACCAAAGACTGTAAGTACCGAGTACTTGCGTAGCCAACGCAGTGCGAGACAGAGACGCAGGAAGCGAACGGGTCCTTGCGCCGCGACCCGGT
>JAYVNZ010000268.1:0-13461 GCA_043758185.1 Gemmatimonadaceae bacterium
GTCCGCGACGAGCCCATAGAAAGCACGCCGGTAGCCAAGCGTCTGCTCGACGGCGTAGTGCGTGATGTCGTGCAACGGGAATACCATCGCGAAGCTGCCCTTCTGCCGCTGCCAGGTGACGGTTCCGTCCGCGCGCGTGAGCGTGATGGAAGCGGAACCGTCAGGATGTCATTTGAGCCGGATGCGCAGCCTGGGTACCAGTGGCATCACGAGACGCCGAGCGGCTCGATCTCGGCGCTCACATGCGTGCCTTTATCGACTCGAGCGCCTTCTTCAGCTCTACATATCGATCCATGGCGTCGCGGCCAACGCGCTGGTCCGAGCCGATGTTCTCGCTGTAGAGGTAGGTGATGTGGGTCTGGAGTGCAGGCCTGCTGTAGCGCACCGGGGGTGTGAAAAACTCCGCGTCGCGTGCGGCGTTGGGTGCTGCACGCAGCCGTTCGGCGACGCGGTTGGCATCGCTCACGAGGTCGCGCACCTTGAGGTTGAAGGCCAGTTGCGCCTCCAGCGCGGATTGCGACACCCCATCGCGCGTCACGCGTGGATCGGCCCGGAGTACGAGTGGTTGCGTCATGGTCGTGCCGTTGGCGCTGAGTCGAACCGTGTAGGTGCCAGGGGCAGCCATGGGTCCTCCACGGCCACCCTGCGCCGGCGCGGCATTCCATGGACCCGGATAAGTCATGTCCCACACGAAGCGGTTCAGTCCCGGTCGTGCCGACAGTCCGGCGGGTGTGCCGGTGCGGGTCGTCGTGCTACGAACCGTATCAACGGTGAAACTCTGGATGACGGAGCCCTTGCCATCGAGGATCTCGAGCCGCGCGTCCGCCGCAGGCGTTGCGAGCCAGTAGTCGATCATCGCCCCCGCGGGCGGATACTGCGGCAGCTCGGCCGATGCGCTGCGCTCCGATTCGGCGCCCCCGAATCCAGCGCGATAGCGGTAGCGAATGGCTTCGCGTGGCGCGAAGAGGTGCGCGGGCTTTGCCGCAATCGCGTCAGTCACCTGCTGCAGCGGCGTGATGTCGTCGAGGATCCAGAAGGAGCGTCCCTGTGTGGAGAGGACGAGATCCTTCCGGTGCACCGCGATATCGGTGACCGGTGTGATGGGGAGATTCTGCTGCAACGGGCGCCAGCGCGCTCCGTTGTCGAACGAGACGAACATGCCGAATTCGGTGCCGGCGTACAGGAGGCCGGCACGATTGGGATCTTCACGCACCACGCGCGTGGGGTAGTCGGCGGGAATGCCATTGGTGCCGGTAGTGAGGCGCGTCCACGACTTGCCGTAGTCTTCGGTGGTGTAGATGTACGGCTGAAAGTCGCCGAGGAGGTAGCGGAGGACGGCGACGTAGGCGGCGCCGGCGCGGTGGGGCGACGGCTCGATGTTCTGCACGCGACCGCCGGGTGGCAGATCCTTCGGCGTCACGTTGGCCCAGCTCTTTCCGCCGTTCGTGGTGACGTGTATGGGGCCGTCGTTCGCGCCGGTCCAGATCACGCCGGCTTTCACGGGCGATTCGCGGATGGCGTAGAGCGTGGCGTACATCTCCTCGCCGGTGGCATCCACCGTGATGGGCGTGCCCGAGTAGACGCTGCGGTATCTCGGGTCGTTGGCCGTGAGGTCAGGACTGATGATCTCCCACGTGACGCCCTCGTCGCGCGTGCGGTGGACGTACTGCGATCCGTAGTAGACGGTGTGCGGTTCGTTCGGCGACACTTCCATCGGCGACACGCGCTGGAAGCGGTAGCGCAGGTCCGCGTTCGCGTTGCCGTAGAGCGACTGTCCGCCCACCCAGTATTGCTGTTCCTGCCCACTGCGCAGGCTCATGCGACTCCACTGGCCCTTGCATGCGCCGTACACCGTGTCCGCATTGGTGCGATTGGGTGCGATGGGACCGGTTTCGCAGCCCGGTCCCTGCCGCCAGCTCTGGATGGGATCGTCGAGCCCATTCGCGCCCACGGGAAGGCTTGGCACTATGAGGGTGGTGTTGTCCTGCTGCGCGCCGTACACGCGATAGGGATACTGGTTGTCCACGGCCACCTGGTAGATCTCCGCCGTGGGCTGGTTTTCCTGGCTGCTCCAGGTAATGCCGCCGTTCAGCGTCACGTTCGCGCCGCCGTCGTTGGACTGGATGAAGACCTGCCCATTCTTCGGGTTGATCCACATGTCGTGGTTGTCGCCGTGCGGCGTCCGGAGGCTGCGAAACGTCTTGCCGCCGTCCACGGACTTGTACCAGCCCTCTGTGCCGGCGTAGACGACGTCCGCGTTGGTGGGATCGGCGTCGACGTTGTCGTAGTAGAAGGGACGGGTGATGAGGCCGGGCGTCGTGTTCATGAGCGTCCAGTGCTCGCCCGCGTCGTCGCTGCGATACAGGCCGCCGTTGATCTTCGCCTCCACGAGTGCGTACACGCGGAGCGGCGCCGCCGCGGAGACGGCGAGATCGCTCTTCCCCACGATGCCGGTGGGGAGGCCGTTGCCGAGTCGCGTCCAGTGGTCGCCGCCGTCGATGCTCTTGTAGATGCCGTCCTCGCCACCACCACTGATGATGGTCCACGGGCGCCGCTGCCCGTGCCACATGGATGCGTAGACGACGTTGGGATTCCCGGGCTGGAGCTCGATGTCCACGGCGCCGGTGCTGTCTGAAAGAAAGAGCACGTTCTGCCACGTGGCGCCGCCGTCCTTCGTGCGATACACGCCGCGCGTCTTCGTATGAGCGAATGGGTTGCCCACGACCGCGGCGAACACCGTGTTCGGATCCGACGGGTGAATCACGATGGCGCCAATCTGTCCGGCGTCACGCAGGCCGCTGAAGGTCCACGTGCGGCCGGCGTCCGTGGACTTGTAGATCCCCTTTCCGATGGAGACGTTGCTGCGAATGGCTTCGGAGCCGGTGCCGACGTAGATGACGTTGGGATCCGTGTCCGCCACGTCGAGGGCGCCAATGGAGCTCGACGCGAACGCCTGTGCCGAGAGGTCGCGCCAGGTTGCGCCGGCGTCGGTGGTTTTCCAGACGCCGCCGCCCGTGGAGCCGAAGTAGAACGTCATCGGCTCCTGGTTCACGCCCGTCACTGCAGTGACACGCCCTCCGCGCGCCGGCCCGATCATGCGGTAGCGCAGCCCGGTGTAGCGAGCGGAGTCGTACGACGCGACGTCGCGTATCGCGGGCGCCTGCGCCAGCGCTGAGACGGTTGACAGCGAGAGCGCGAGCAGGGCGAGCTGGAAGGGCGAGGCGATGCGCATGTGTGGCGGCTGGACGTGGAAGAAGTGCAGGACAGCGAAGATGCCTCCGTGGACGCGCGGAAACCAGCGGCGGGCCGACGAATCGCGAGAAGGGGAGTGTCGCGCCCGGGCGAGGTGGACGGCACGATAGCTTCCGGTGTCGAACCATTGGGCCCCGGTCTGCGTACGTGATGGAGAGTGAGGTGTGCGCGCCCCGAGGCCCGGCGGCGGAGTCACCTGTCAGCCGTGCACCTCAGCGTTCGGAGCCTGCGTGGGAGCCGCGTTCGAGTCTGTCGTCACCTTCCTGTTCAAGTACCCGCCGCGCGTGTTTCAGCGCGGCGACCTGGCGCTTGCCCCAGTGGTTCCCGCGCTGTTGATCGCGCTGGTGGCGGCAGGCTCCGTGACGCTCATCACGGTGATGTACCAGCGTTTGCGGACGGTGAGCGCCGTGGACCGCGTGGTGCTCGGAACCATCCGCGCCCTGTCCGTGCTGCTCGTGCTCG
This sequence comes from Gemmatimonadaceae bacterium, assembly GCA_043758185.1. Classification (GTDB taxonomy): domain Bacteria; phylum Gemmatimonadota; class Gemmatimonadetes; order Gemmatimonadales; family Gemmatimonadaceae; genus AG11. The sequence continues at coordinate 3,715 of JAYVNZ010000268.1, forward strand.
CGTGCCTCATGCGCCCCACGGTGGTGTTGTCGAGCGCCGTGAACCAGCGCAACGTGCTCGCCATCCTGCTGGACGACTCGAGAAGCATGCGGCTCCGCGACGTGAATGGCGCGCAGCGGCTGGCGGCCGTACAGGGCGTCTTTGCCGACTCGAGTGCGCTCATGCGCCGGCTGGGTCAACGCTTCGCGCTGCGGACGTTCCGCTTCGCCGCCGATGCCGGCCCGTCCGCTGGCGTGGCATCACTCACGGGTGCGGGAGGCCGCACGGACCTGGCCGGTGCGCTCGACGTGACGCGCGAGGACCTGGCGGGGATGCCGCTCGCGGGCGTCGTGTTCGTCACGGATGGCGCCGACAACGGGGGTGGCGACCTCGCGACCACGTTGCTTGCGCTGCGGGCGCGCCGAGTGCCAGTGTACACTGTCGGCGTTGGTCAGGAGCGGTTCGCGCACGACGTAGCCGTTGAGCGAGTGGCAGTCCCCCAGAGCGTCCTCGCGGGGTCCACCACGCTCATCGACGCGACGCTCGCCGTACGGGGCACCAAGGGTGAACGCACGACGGTCACCATTGAGGCGAACGGACGGATCGTGGCGACCGAGGAAGTCGTCCTTCCCGGCGCTGGTGATATCGCCCGCGTGCGACTTCGCGTTCCCCCACTCGCACCGGGGACCTACAGCCTCTCCATCATCGCTCGGCCGCTCGCGAACGAGGTGGTCACGGAAAACAACGCGTACCACACCATCCTCGAGGTGCGCCCGGGCCCAGTGCGGATCCTGTACATCGAAGGCGAACCCCGTCCGGAATTCGCATTCCTGCGCAGGGCGGTTGCAGCGGACAGCAGCCTCGACGTCGTTGGCCTCATGCGCAGCGCCGACAGGAAGTTCCTGCGACTCGGCGTGCGCGACAGCCTGGAGCTGGTGAGCGGCTTTCCGTCGAAGCGTGAGGAGCTCTTCAAGTATCGCGTAGTCATACTCGGAAGTATCGAGTCGTCGTTCTTTACCGGCGACCAATTGCGCATGCTCGCGGAGTTCGTGAGCCAGCGCGGCGGAACACTCCTGGCGCTTGGCGGCCGGGCGTCGCTGGGCGAGGGGGGATATGCCGGCACGCCCATGGCGGAGGTGCTTCCGGTGCTCCTGCCCTCTGCCAGCAGGGATAGTTCGGAAGCAGTTGCCCTTGCCGTTCACCCGACAGGCGCTGGACTTGCGCAGGCCGCGCTGCAACTTCGCGAAACAGACGCCGCGAACAGCTCGCGCTGGGATTCGCTGCCGATGCTCACGTCGGTGAACAGGCTTGGCGCGCTGCGACCTGGTGCAACCGTACTGCTGACGGGCCGTCCCGGTGGACGCGCCAGAACGGCGCAGGACGTTCCGGTGCTCGCGTACCAACGGTATGGACGCGGCGTGGGGGCGGTGCTCAATGTACAGGACACCTGGTTGTGGCGGATGGATGCCAGCATGCCCGTCGATGACGCCACGCATTCCACGTTCTGGCGTCAGCTGCTGCGGTGGGCCGCGGACGGTGTGCCGGACCAGGTGGAGATCGCTGCGCTACCGGCGCGCGTCGCGCCCGGGGAGCCCGTGTCGTTGCGAGCGCACGTCACGGATTCCGCGTTCATCGACGTCAACAGCGCGACGGTATCGGCTCGCGTCACGGCGCCGAGCGGACGACAGCTCGACGTGCCGCTGGAGTGGTCGCTGCACGAGGATGGCTCGTACACCGGACGCTTCATCGCGGAGGAAGCTGGCGTCTATCGATTGTCTGCCGAGTCGCGGCGCGGTCGCGACACAACGCGCAGCGTGGGGGGCGCGTTGCTCGCCGACAATCAGGGTGCTGACGTGGAGCAGGCCGAACTGCGTTCGGCCCTGCTGCGCCGCATCGCGCGGGAGACGGGTGGGCGCTATTACCCACTTGCAGATGCCGCGCGAATTCCAGACGACGCGGTGTACACGGAGGCCGGCGTCACGGTGCGTGATCCTCGCGACTTGTGGGACATGCCTGCAATCTTCCTGGTGCTGGTGAGCCTCATGGGCGCTGAATGGATCTATCGCCGACGGCGGGGACTGGCATGACGCGGCGCCTGGTGGCGACACTCGGCCTGGCCGCGGCACTCGTGCTGCCGGTGCGGAGTGCGGCCATCGCACAGCGGGTCCACGTGCTGATCGTCACGGGGCTGGCCGGCGAACCGCAGTACCGTGCGCCATTCCTGCGCGTCGCCGCGCAACTCGCGGACAGTGCGCGATCGCGTTGGGGGGTTACGGACTCGAGCCTCGTGGTGCTCGGCGAGGATCCATCGGCGGATCCCAGGCACATCACCGGCAGGTCGACGCGCGAGGAAGTGGCGCGGGCGTTCCTGCGCCTGTCGAGACGGGCGGCGCCCGGAGACGTGGTGCTTGTGTTCCTGAATGGCCATGGTGCTGGCGAGGGGGCGACATCGCGCGTCAACCTGCCAGGTCCGGATCCCACTGCTGCGGACTACGCAACATGGATTGCCGGCTTTGCGCGACAGACGGTGGTCTTCGTGAACGCGGCCAGCGGCAGCGGCGACTTCGTGCCAGTTCTTGCGGGGAAGCGCCGCGTGATCGTGACGGCTTCGCGCACCGGCATCGAGCGCAACGAATCCATTTTTGCCGGCCCGTTTGTGCGCGGCCTTACGGGCACGGAGGCAGACGCCGACAAGGACGGCCGCGTCTCGGTTTTCGAGGCATTCGATTTTGCGCGAAGGGACGTGGCGCGTAGCTACGAGGAGTCGCAGAAAATGCTCACGGAGCACGCTGTGCTGAGCGACAGTGCACTCGCCAGGACGGTCACGTTCGGATCCCCGCGCGCCACGGCAGACCCGCGCATCGTCGCACTCGTCGCGGAGCGGCAGGAGCTCGAGTCGCAGGTGCTGTCGCTGCGCGGCCGGAAGGCAACCACTGATTCAACCGCGTACGAGCAGGAGCTGGAGCGCCTGCTGCTGCTCGTCGCGGAGAAGAGCCAGGCCATCCGTGCGGCGGGAGGAAAGCCATGAAGGTGGCGGTACTGCTCATGATGAGCGCGACCGTCCTTCAGCAGCCGCGTGACACGCGAGCCCAGGTCCGCGCGCTCATGGACGCCGGCCGCTATGCCGAGGCGGAGCGGACGGCGCGCGGCGGGGGGGTGGAACTCACCGCGAGTCTTGGTGACGTGCTGGTGGCGCGCGGGAGGCTTGTCGAGGCGGATTCCGTGTTTCGCGTGGCCATCGTGCGAGATGCCGCGGGCCGCCGCAGTGCGGAGGCATCGCTTGCGGAGCTGGCGTATCGTCGCGGGGATCGGGAGGAGTCGGTGCGCCGCGCGGGTGCGCTGGCGGCCGACTACCAGGCGCGCACCGGGCGATGGTCGAGCGAGGATCTCGCGGCTGCCGGTCGAGCGTATGTGTTGCTCGGGACGCGCGCCGCGTCGGCGGTGAAGCAGGCGCTGTCCGTATTCGACGACGCAGTCGCGGCGGATTCGTCCAACATCGAGGCGAGGCTGCGCGCCGGCGACCTGTTCCTGGAGAAATACAACGCGCCGGATGCGAAGCTCTCGTATCAGGAGGTGTTGAAACGTTCGCCCGAGCAGCCTCGCGCACTGTTGGGATTGGCGCGCGCGGCACAGTTCGAGGGCACGACGAACCCCATGCCGCTGCTCCAGCGCAGTATCGCGGCAAATCCGTCGCTTGTGGGTGCCCAGGAATTGCTTGCGCGCTTTCACCTGGAGGCGGAGCAGTACGATTCCGCCACGATCGGCGCACGTCGAGCACTTGCGGTGGACTCATCGGCGCTGGCGGCGTGGTCGATACTCGGTGCAGCCGCGCGCATGACCGGCGATTCCGTGCAGTACGAGCGGGCGTTGGCCGCCGCACAGCGGCTGAGTTCCAAGCCAGCGGACTTCTACGCGGAGCTGGCCGATGCGTTCGTGCGGCAGCGACGGTATGCGGAGGGGATACGATTCGCGCGGATGGCACTGGCGGTGGATTCCTCGTCGGCTCGCGTGCTCGGGCTCCTCGGCGACAACCTGCTGCATGCCGGCGACATCGATGGGGGACGCGTGCTGCTCGAGCGCGCCTTTTCGATCGACCCGTTCAACCTGTGGCACAAGAACACGCTGGACCTGCTCGACAAGCTGAAGTCGTTCCGCACGATGGACGGGGGACACTTCCGGATCGTTGCGCCACCGCAGGACGCGGAGTTCGTCGCGACGTACCTGCCAACGCTGCTCGCGGAGGCCTACGATTCCCTCGCTGCGCGATACGGCTATCGCCCACCGGGTCTCGTGCGCCTCGAGCTGTATCGCCAGCATGCGGACTTCTCGGTGCGCACGCTCGGAATTTCAGGGCTCGGCGCACTGGGGGTGAGCTTCGGTCCGGTGCTGATGATGGATGCGCCGTCTGCGCGCACACGCGGCGAGTTCAACTGGGGCTCCGTGGCGTGGCATGAGCTGGCGCACACGTTCACGCTGGGGCTCTCCAACTCGCGCGTGCCGCGCTGGTTGTCGGAGGGGCTGTCGGTCCTCGAGGAGCGACGTGCGCGACCGTCGTGGGGTGCGGGACCGACGGTGGAATTCATCGCGGTCTATGGTGCTGGCCGCTTGCGGCCGGTGAGCCAGCTCAACGAAGGATTCGTGCGGCCACGATTCCCCAGCGAGGTGACCCTCAGCTACTATGAGGCATCGCTGGTCTGCGAGATGATCGCGTCGCAGAGGGGAGCAAGCGCGCTGGTAGACATGTTGAAAGCGTATCGTGACGGCCTCCGGACGCGTGATGTGTTCACCCGTGTGCTCGCCGTGACACCCGAGCAGCTCGACAAGCAGTTCGACACATGGCTCAGGGCCAGGTTCGTGGCCGCGTTCCGCTCCATCCGGCAGGCGGGTGAGAAGGATGCGCCGTCGGGCGAATTCGTCACGACGATGCAGGATGCGCTCGCGCAGCTGGAACAGCACCACCCAGACTCCGCGCGGGCGCAATTCCTTCGCGCGCAGGCGCTGTTCCCGGAGTACGCGGGCCCCGATGCGCCCGCGTTGTACCTGGCGCAGATCGCGCGCGACCGTGGCGACCTGCGCGACGCGTTGTCACAGGTGCAGCGTGTCACGACCCGTGGCGAAACTACGTGGGAAGCCAACCTGCTCGAGGTGGACCTTCGCGAACAGCTTGGCGACTCCGTCGGCACGCGCGCACCGCTGGAGCGACTGATCTGGATCCTGCCGTATGACGTGCCGCTGCATATGCGCCTCGCCGAGTTGGCGGCACGCACGGGCGAGCACGCCCTGGAAATTCGTGAGCGTCGCGCGGTCACGCTGCTGGACCCGCCGGATCCGCTCGATGCGCATTATCTACTGGCGCGGGCGCTCGCGAACGGCGGCGATGCGGCGGGGGCGCGTCGCGAGCTGCTGGGCGTACTCGAGCAGGCGCCAGCCTTCGAGAAGGCCCAGGCGCTGCTCCTCGAGCTGCGAAGCCGAACTCCACCGCGCACGCCACCGCCAGCACCAACGGAAGCCGACCGCCACGCGCTACATCAATAGGTCATTACCCGCCGACACCGACGAGGAACCTGCTTGACCGCTTCCACAACTGCCTCCGACCTCGAGCACCTCGATGACGCGTCGCTTGCCGATCGTCTCGCGCTGGCCAGTGCGCGCATCACGACGGAGCTGCGCAAGGTCATCGTCGGGAACGACGACATCATCGAGCAGGCGCTCATCGCGCTGTTCGCTGGCGGCAACTGCCTGCTCGTTGGCGTGCCCGGGCTGGCGAAGACGCTGCTGATCTCGACGCTGTCGCGCGCGCTGGACCTCAAGTTCTCGCGTATCCAGTTCACGCCTGACCTGATGCCGTCGGATGTGACGGGCACGGACGTGATCCAGGACGATCCAGCGACCGGCCAGCGACGGCTCACGTTCATGCCGGGTCCGGTGTTCGCGAACGTCCTGCTGGCGGACGAGATCAACCGCACGCCGCCCAAGACACAGGCGGCGCTGCTCGAGGCCATGCAGGAGCGGCGCGTCACGGTGCAAGGGCGGACGTACGAGCTCGAGCCGCCGTTCTTCGTGTTTGCGACGCAGAATCCCATCGAGCTGGAGGGCACCTATCCGCTCCCGGAAGCGCAACTCGACCGCTTCATGCTCGAGGTGGTGCTCGACTACCTCCCGGAGGAGGATGAGGTGAATGTCGTGAAGACCACGACGACGGTGCCGCTCGAGGCGGTGAACGCCGTGGTATCGCGTGACGAGATCCTCGCCTTCCAACGCGTCGTGCGCCGCGTGCCGGTGGCCGACGCCGTGACGCGCTACGCGGTGAAACTGGTGCGCATGAGTCGTCCCACGGCGACGGGCGCGCCGGATTTCATCAGGCAGTGGGTGTCCTATGGTGCGAGCGTGCGGGCCGCGCAGGCCCTCGTGCTGGGCTCCAAGGCGCGCGCCCTGTTGCAGGGCCGCAGCCACGTGACCTTCGATGACGTCCGCGCGCTCGCGCTGCCAGTGCTGCGCCACCGTGTGCTGCTCAACTTCCAGGCGCAGTCCGAGAAGGTGACCACGGACTACCTCATCACGAAACTGCTCGCGGCCGTGCCAATGCCCAAGTCGTCGCTCTAGGCTGCCATGCCAGCCGCTCCCGCTTCATTCCTCGACCCAGCGTTGCTGGCGAGGATCTCCGACCTGGCGCTCCTCGCGCGGACGGTCGTGGACGGGTTCATGCACGGCCAGCATCGATCCATGCGCAAGGGATCGTCGATGGATTTTGCGCAACATCGATCGTACCAACCGGGCGATGACCTCCGGCGCATCGACTGGCGCGTGTTCGGCCGCACGGATCGTTTCTACGTCAAGGAGTACGAGGCCGATACCAACGCCAGCGTGATCTTCGCGCTGGATTCCTCGGCATCCATGGATTACGGCAGCGGCGCCGTCACCAAGTACGACTACGGCCGCTTCCTCATTGCATCGCTTGCGTGGCTCTCACAGCACCAGGGAGACCGCGTCGGCCTGGCCACCTTCACGGGCGACCTCGTGGACGTGGTGCCTCCCTCCACCCGGCACCTGCAGTTGCTCCTCCACACGCTTGGCCGCTCGAAGGCCGCCGGCGCGGGCAACCTCACTGACGCCGTGGACCGACTCACGCATCTCACCGCTCGGCCGGGCATCGCCGTGCTCGTCACCGACTGCTACGAGACCCCGGCCGCACTCGGGCGCGCTGCCAGCTCGCTCCGCATGCGTGGTCACGACGTCATCGTCTTCCACGTCGTTGACGCAGCGGAGCGCGACTTTCCCTTCACGGTTGCCACGACGATCGAGGATGCGGAGAGCGGCGCGCGACTGCCGTTGCGCCCCGACGACCTGCGTGCGCAATACAAGACACTCACCGGCGCGCATCATGCCGAGGTGGCCATGCGATTTGCGGCCGCGGGCGCCGACTATGTGCGGGTCGATACCGACGAGCCGCTCGATCGCGCCCTGCACGCCTATCTCGATCGACGCCTCGCACGCAGCAGGGTGCGCTGATGGGACTCGGCCTGCTCGTCCCGGGCTTTCTCACCGCGCTTGCCGCGCTCGCGATTCCGATCGTGCTGCATCTTCGGCATCGGGACAAGGATCGTCCGCAGCGATTCCCGTCGCTCATGTTCCTCCAGCAGCTTCCCATTCGCACAGCGGAACGCCGCCGCATCACGGACTGGCCGCTGCTGCTGCTGCGGGCGCTGGCCCTGGCGCTGCTCGTCATGGCATTCACGCGGCCGGTGTTCTCGCGCGCCGCGAGCGTGGAGAGATCGCAGCGCGTTCGCGCCGTGATCGTGTTGCTTGACCGCTCACTGAGCATGGGTCACCGCGACGTATGGCCTGTGGCCGTGGATTCTGCGCGGCGCGTGGTGTCCTCACTGGGCATCAATGACCGCGTCGCGCTCATGCTGTTCGACGACGAGGCGGAGATCGTGCAAGGCTTCACAACGGAGCGAAGCGCCGCGCTCGCCGCGATCGCCAAGGCACGGCCGGTGTCGCGCGGGACGCGATACGCCGCGGCGCTCCGTGCGGCGCGACAACTCGCCGCGCGTGCGGGAGATGCCACACCCGAGGTGGTCATCATCAGCGATTTGCAGCGCAGCGGCGTGGCAGGCGTGGCAGGCCTCGACCTGCCCAAGGGTCTCTCGGTCCGCAGCATCGCCATCCGGCCGCGCAGCACAGGCAATACATCGATCGCGTCCGTCGGCATCCATCGCATCGTGGCCCCGCTGCGCACGATGCTCTCCGCGGACGCACGGATCATCTCGCGCAACGCCTCTGCAATTCGGACGCTGAAGGCAACGCTCACGCTCAATGGTCGCACGACTGCGACGCATGACGTCGTGGTGCCAGCGACCGGCGATGCGCGCGTCGTGTTCGACCCGGTGCTGCTGCCAGCGGGTCGCGTGCGCGGCACCGTTTCCATTGACACCGACGCGCTCGCGGCCGACGACACCTTTCACTTCGCCTTCACTGCGGACGACGCGCTGAAGGTGTTGCTCGTGGCTCCTGACGACGCGCGGGGCGAAGAGACCTTGTACTTCGAGCGTGCGCTGGGCGTGGGCCGTTCACCCACGATGCGTATCGAGCGCGTGCGCTCGAACACGCTGGACGCGCGGGTGCTGGAGCATGCCTCGCTCATCCTGCTGTGGGATTCACCACCACCACGCGGTCCTGCCGCAGACGCACTCACGGCGTGGGTGCGTCGGGGCGGCGGCCTGGTCGTCGCCGTGGGGCGTCGTTACGGCGCACAGGTGGCGCCCAGCACACTGCTGCCTGTCACCATCACGGGCAGCACAGATCGCATCGCCGATCGCGGCGGTTCACTCGGCGTCGTGCGTCTTGATCACCCGCTGTTCGCAACCTTCCGGAGCACCCCGTCGGCGCTCAGCGCGGCGCGATTCCTCCGCTATCCGCGCATGGAAGCGGGGGCCTCGTCCGAGGTGATCGCGCGATTCGACGATGGGCTCGCGGCCGTGATCGAGCATCGTGAGGGGTTGGGACGCATCGTCGTCGTCGGCGCGCCGCTCGACGCTCGGTCAGGCGACTTCCCGCTGCAGCCCGCATATCTCCCCTTCCTGCAACGGCTGGCGCTGTACACGTCGGGCCGCGATGCCACGACACTCGCCCTGTCCACGGGTCAGAGCTGGCTCCTGCCCGGAGCAACGACGGAGCCCGCCGTGATGACGCCGAGCGGTGGGATCGTGCGCCCGCGGCGCGATAGCGCCGGCGCCACTGTGGCGCTCCGCGAAGCCGGGGTGTATGCGTTATACGACGGTCGGGTGCAGGGTGAACCGGTTGCCCTCGTTGCGGCAAACGCGCCCGGCGATGAGTCGGACCTGACTGCACTGGAGCCGCGTGAATTGCTGGTGGGTGTGCGAGAGGGCGCATCGGTCGACGAGTCGTCACGCGACGTACCCTCGCCGTTGGAAGTCGAGGGGCGACAACGGCTGTGGCGCACGCTCCTCGTACTCGTTGCGGTGCTGCTGTTGGCGGAAACGTTCGTGGCGAACCGAGGGTGGCGAGGCACGGCCAGCCGACTCGGCGCGACACAGTCGGAAGGGGGCAGAGTGTGACACCGGCCAACCAGTTGATCGAGACCCTCGGCGGGCTGCGGCGCCAATGGCGTCAACGCGTGCTGCTCGAAGCCGCGGTGTGGATCGGCATCGCGATGCTGGTGTCCGTCCTGGCCGGCCAGCTCATCACCAGTGTTTTTGGCTCGACGTCGGCCACGGTGCTGTTCATGCGCGGCGTGGGCTACCTGCT
>JAYVNZ010000269.1:0-16951 GCA_043758185.1 Gemmatimonadaceae bacterium
GCCGCGCCAACGACGCGTCCGTCGCTGAACACCACGAAGGCAGGACCATCCCACGGCTCCAGCAGGGACGCGTTGTAGTCGAACATGGCGCGGACCGGCGCTGGCATGTCGGCGTCGTTCTCCCACGCCGGGGGCATGAGCAGCGACATGCCGTGCGGGAGCTCGCGACCGGCAGCCGTGACGGACACCAGTGCATCGTCGAAGCTGGACGAATCGCTGGTGCCTGGCGCCACGCGCATGGCCCCGAGCGGGCGTACGCGGTTGGGATCGAACGAGACCAGTTGCTGTCCGCGCGCATGCATCCACCGCCGGTTGCCGGTGATGGTGTTGATCTCGCCGTTGTGGGCGATGAGGCGGAAGGGCTGCGTCATGCGCCACGAGGGCGCGGTGTTGGTGCTGAAGCGCTGGTGGAAGATGGCGAACGCCGTTTCGTACGCCGGATTGCGCAGGTCGGGAAAGTACGCAGCGAGATCGGTGGCGCGCACGAGCGCCTTGTACACCAGCGTGCGATGGCTCAAGGAGGCGACATAGAGTTCGTCGAGGCCGGCGTACATGGCGCGCAGCTCGATGGCACGCCGCGCCGCCACCAGCTGTGCCTCGAATGCCGTCGCAGACAGTTCGGCGGGGCGGGGCACGAGCACGTGCGCGAGCGCGGGCCGCGACGCGAGGGCCTTGCTGCCGAGTGTCGAGTCGTCCACGGGAACGATTCTCCACCGGCATGTCTCGACGCCATGTTCGCCGAGCACCTTTTCGACGAGGGTGCGTGCCGTGCTGTTTCCCTCGGCGGACGTGGGAAGGAACACGAGTCCCACCGCGAGCTCGCCCGCGGCACTAGGGAGTCCCAGTGCCTCGACCTCGCTGCGGAGCAGGGCGAAGGGGATCTGCGTCATCACGCCGGCGCCATCACCTGTGCGGCCATCCGCGTCGACGGCACCGCGATGGGCCATCCGCGCGAGCGCATCGAGCGCCTGTGTGAGCAACATGTGGCTGGGCCGCCCCTGCACGTCGGCCAGCAGGCCCACGCCGCAGGCGTCCTTCACGGACTCCTCGAAACCACCCATGTTGTCGTCCTTCGCGCGCGCGCAACTCATCCGCTTCCTCCGGTGCACGGATGATGGCGAGTGCGACGTCATGCGTCCAACACAATTAATCGATCACATCCATGAGTTTATTGCATGGATCGCGATGGCGCGGTATACTGACGCCATGGACGTTCGGCAACTCGAGATGTTCCGTGCCGTGGTGGAGGAGGGTTCGTTCACGCGGGCCGCTCTGCGGCTGCACGTGTCGCAATCGGCGGTGAGCCGCCAGCTCCAGTTGCTGGAGGCCGAGCTGGGCGGACCCCTGCTGCATCGCTCGGTGAAGGGCGTGACCCTGACGCCGGAAGGCGAGCTGCTGTTGAGCACCGCCAACCGCATTCACCGTGACTTGCGAGAGGCGGTGTGGCAGATTTCGGAAACAAAGAAGATGAAGCGTGGGCAACTGCGCATCGCCGGCGGCGGGACCGTGTGCCAGTACGTGCTGCCGCAGCTGCTCAAGCGCTTTCGCGCGGTGCACCGCGACGTGGACCTCCTGGTGAAGACCGGCAGCACGACAGCGGTCCTTCAGCTCATCCGCAACCACCAGCTGGATCTCGCGCTCCTCACGCTTCCGCTGGTGGGCTCGGACCTGGAGGTGCGGCCCGCGCTCCGCGAGGAGCTGGTGGTGATCAGCGCGCCCCGACACCCGCTCACGCAGCAGCGCACCATCGACGCGCGGAGCCTGTCGGAACATCCACTCGTGCTGTTCGAACCCGGATCCACCACGCGCATGCTGGTGGACCAATTCTTTGCCGATCAGCAGCTACCCATGAACGTGGCCATGGAAACCGAGAGCGTGGAGATCATCAAGGCCATGGTGGCGAGCGGCCTTGGCATCGCGCTCGTACCCTACGTCGCCATTGCCGGTGACATGCGAAGACGGCGGTTTGGATGGGCGCGGGTACGTGGCCAGCGGCTCTATCGCGAGCAGGGGTGGGTCTACCTCAAGTCCGACTACCTGCCTCGGCCCATCGTGGAGGTGCTGCGCGTATTCGACGAGATGAAGGACGAGTTTGGGGAACGCCCGCCCGTGCGCGCGAGCTGACGCCTGTGTTCCGCTTTCAGGTCATGGATGCAGGTAACTTTTTACTGGTGACTCGTAACCCGTAACCCGTAACCGTAAGCCGCCTCAGGGTACCAACAGACGTTACGAGTCACGAGTTACCAGTCCTGAGTTTGCAGTGAAGGCGCGACGCCGCAGGCGTCAGGGCTTCAGCAGGGGATACGGATTCACGGGTGCGCCCTTCCACCACTGCTTCAGGTCGCCCGCGCGCGCGATGGCGAAGTGCAGGTGCGGCGCGTTCGCCTGCGCGTTTCCCGTGCTGCCCACGGTGCCGATCTGCTGGCCCTGCCTGAGCGCCTGTCCATCGACGAGGCCTGGCGCATAGGCATCGAGATGGCCGTACATCAGGATGAAGCGTTCCGTGGAATCGGTCGCATAGACCATCAACCCCCCGGGCAGGCTGCTGAACAGCTTGAGGACGCGACCATTCGCTGCGGACAGGACGGGGGTGCCGCGCGCGGCAAGGATGTCCAGCGCCTCGTGCGAGCGTGTTCCACCGCGCAACTCGGTGTACGAATCGTGGAGGGCGGATGCAGGAACACCAGCGACCGGAATCGCGAGCTCGCGGCGAAGCTGGGCGAGATCCCCGTCCGTGGCGCGCGACCGTGGCGCCGAGTCGATCACGGTGAGTGCGGATGCCGTGTCGGGGCGGGGGGTGAGCGAGTCCGCATCGGGTCGGCCGCGCACCTGCATCGCCGGTTCCATGCCCGCCGGTGGAGGGCGCAGGGACTTGTCCTGGATGGGAGACGAATCCACCTGCGGTGCAAGAGCATTGGCCAGGCTGTCCGCGGTTTTTGCGCGGCTATCGGAAAGCTGCACACAGCCAGACAGCAGGAGCGGGAGCAGCAGGCGGGGGTTCATGGACATACCCAACCTCGAGGCAAGAGCGGGGCCCAATCCTGATTGCTGACGTGGGACATCGGAAACGGACGTCGGATGGCCGAGGTCCGAGGAGAGACATCGGGCGTCGCGCCACCTCTGGTCTAAGCCGAATCGGCATGTCCTCTTGAGTGACGTCTGTGGCCGATGAGAGACATCCGACATCGCACCCTGCGTTTGACGTTGGGTGTGACGTCCGATGTCACCCATCGGCTTCTGACGTCACATAAGAGAACAACCCGCCATGCGCAGACCGTGGTGGCGCGGCGCCTGATGTCGGATATCGGACACTGACGTCAGCCGTCGGAATGCTGCTATCAGGTCTCAGTCGTGATCCAGCAACTTGAGAAATTCGGCAAAGGGTGCCTTCCATACCGCGGCCACCGTGTGCGTCCCGTGCCCTCGCGTTGCGGGGCCAATGGGGATCATCACGAACCGCCCCGTAGGAACTCGCGTGATCAGCCGCTCCATAATGCCGAGTTCCGGTGGGTTGACCTGGTCATCCGCGGAGTTGATGGCGAGCAGCGGCGCGCGGATGCGGGACAGCATCGGCTCGGGATTGTAATTGCGCGAGGCATCAAAGGCGTACAGGAAGTCGTTTGCATCGGTGTTGCGCATCCGCGCATCGAGAAAACGCCGGATGGCCGTGTCAGCTGCATCGCGCGTGGGTGCGTCATGCTGCTGCACGAGCGGCGCGCTGGTCATGATGTACAGCATCTGGAGGGCGCTGCGCAGGCCGGCGGGCGCGGACGTGTACTCACCGCCCTTCCAGGCCGGATCGTTGCGAATGTCGTCCATCGCCATCGTGCGGATCATGCGGTTCCGCCCCGCAATCGCGGTGGGCACGCTTGCAAGCGGCACCACGGCATCCATGAAGTCCGGGTAGCGTTCGGAGAACACCCAGCTGTGCATGCCGCCCATGGACGTACCCATCACCAGCCGGAGGTGACGCACGCCGAGCTTCTCGGTGAGCAGCCGGTGATCGGCGTCGACCATGTCGTCGTAGTCGTAGTGCGGGAAGCGCGCATGCAATCCCTGGCTGGGCCGGCTCGACTGGCCGTGCCCGATGCCATCGGGCAGGATCACGTAATAGCGACTGGTGTCGAGCGGCTGGCCGGGTCCGAAGAGCACGTCCGCGAACGCGGGCGACAGGAACTGCGTGCCCGCGCCCGTGGTGCCATGCATGATGAGCACGCCGTTCCGGACCGCGCCCTGCGCATCGCGCCGAGGCTGGCCCAGGGTGCGATAGTGGAGCGTAAGCGCGGGCAGCGTTTCGCCGCTGCCAAACCTGAAGTTGCGGATGAGGTAGTCGCCTTCGGCCACCGTGGACGCGGGCGTCCCCTGTGCGAGGCCGGCGCATGGCGCGGCGAGCAGGAGAGCGAGAAGAAATCGGGTCATCAGCACGTGAAGGATATGGGTTTCGTCGCGACTCGAGCAGCATTTACAGACGGATGCGAAGACGTGGCTCACCCACGTTCGAGCGACCGTCGTTCGAAGATCACCGTAGGCGCACTCCCTGCCGCCGCGAGCATGAGGGCCGGGTGCCACGCGGCGAATGGGAGCAGGCCCGCGAGTGTGACCAGCGCGCGGTCGAGGAACACATCGAATCCCGGCGCGGCTTCTCGAAATTCCAGCACGGATCCGTCCCGGAGGTCCACGCCGAGCCGAGCAAGCTGGCCGGTATCGGTTGCCGTTCGGTACGCGCGAATCCGGAATATATCGGCCCATCGTGCGGCGGCGATGCAGCGACCGCCCTTCCAGAGTGCGAAGCCCGCGGACACGACCACGATGCGGCCGAGGTCCTCAGCCGGCTGGGTGCCTGTCACGCGCTGGCGAAGCCCGGGCGAACGCGGACGTGCGCGGGTGACGGATCGAGGATGACGGCCGCGATGCCCTCGTATGCAATCACGGTGCGGTACGTCTCCCTGGTGGCGCCCGCCCCGGTGGAATCGACGTCCCCGAAATGCGGCCGTTCGTGCGCGAGGTCACCCTTGGTGACGTATGTCTCGAGCGTCACGGTACCGCTCCCCACCTCGATGACGGAGCGCACGCGGTGCGCGTGCCCACTCAGCAGTTGTACCTCCACGATGGGATGGCCGCCGGCCGCTTCGACATCGCGAAGGATCGTCGTGCGAAAGTAGCTGTCGTCGAACATGGAGTGATCGCGGGTGAGGGAAATGGTGTCGCAGCCTGTACTATCTTGTCGGCATGTCTCGCTTGCCAAACTGGGTGCCGCGCAATCCTGGCTGCGGCTGCCTCCTGCTGCTGCTCATCGGCATTGCCGCCCTGCTGTTCTATGGCGACGCGCGGTAGGCAGGGGACGAGGCGTGCAGGAGAAGATAATCCGGCCGCGCAAGGGTGTGGGACGACGGCCTCAGGCCACAGCGGACGCGTCCGTTCCGGGGCACAAATGCTGCCATGCTGAGCCGCATGCCCCAACTGAGCATCCTCGAGCGCATGCAGGCTCGCCCAGAGACACGGGGGCAGCGCAGCGAGATCATGTTGGAGCAGCTCGTGGCCGCCAATGCCATGGCGGGCGGCGCACCCCTGCGGTTGCTGATCCTGGTGGCGCACCCGGACGATGAAGCCATTGGTGCCGGAGCGTTGCTCGGCCACTATCCCCACGCCACCGTGGCGCACCTGACTGATGGGGGTGGGGTTGAAGAAACGACGGCCATCGCACGCGGCTTTTCGTCGCGGTCCGCGTATGCTGCCGCTCGCCGCGCGGAAGTGCAGGCGGCGCTGGCCATCGTCGGGATCCCTGAGCATCGCATACGTTCGCTCGGCATCCCGGACGGCGAGGCCGCCAGCCGGCTCGTGGAGAGCAGCCGGGTGATCATGGAGCTGCTCGACGATGCGCAGCCGGACGTGGTGCTCACGCATCCGTATGAAGGAGGGCACAGCGACCACGATGCCACGGCATTCGGGGTGCACCTGGCGGCCGGCATTCTCGGTCGTGAGGGCGGGCGTCCGCCGGTCATCCTCGAGCTCACGTCCTACCATCACGCCAACGGCGAGCGGATTCGCGGACACTTCATCGCGCGCGACGGGGTTCGCGTGCGCACGCTGGTTCTGGACGACCAGGCGCGGGCGCGCAAACTTCAGATGTTCGAGCGCTTTTCCAGCCAGCGCGACGTGGTGGGGAAGTTTCCCGTGCACGTTGAGCGGTTTCGCGTGGCGCCGCGTTACCTGTTCACGGAAGCACCTCACCAGGGGGTGCTGGACTACGAGCGATTCTGCGTGCGCATCACGGGCAGCGAATGGCGCGCGAATGCTGCCCGTGCGCTGGAAATGCTCAGGGCGAGGAAGCGATCGGGCCGGCGTGAGATGACCTGACGCTCCTGCAGCGCGGACGCGCCCGGGACGTCAAAGGCTAAACCACGGAGGACACGGAGGACACGGAGAAAAACATCACGTGTTCGAACAACCGGCTCCTCCCCTGTGACCTCCGTGTCCCCTGTGGTTAAAGTCTTTTTTTATTCCTTGGCAGAATCGATCAAGGCACCAGGGGCGGCGGGGGTAACGGCGCCGGAATGCCGATCGACTCACCCGCCGGCAGCTTCCGCGTACGACCATATGCCGAGCGCGCCAACGCGAACTGATCGGCGCGTGACTGCCAGAGCTGGATCGCAAGGTCGTACTTCGCGAGCACGTTGTGAATCCAGTACGGCCGATTCTCCCGGAGCCACGCTGCCTCATACAGGTCCCGCGTGAGGGCGTAACCGTCGCGCAGGTCCTGCATCCGGCCATTGATTCCGGAAATTTCGCCCAGCTCATGGCCCTGGTCGCGGCGCGAGGTATCCGCGGCATTGGCGTACGCGCGCCGAATGTCGTCGGCAATCTGGAACTTCATGCCGATCAGGTCCAGCCGACGCGCACCCAGCTCCATCGCATCAAGCGCGGAGGTATTCACCACCGTGCCGGCATCCCGCATCTGTGCCGTGTACACCAGTGCCGACTCCGCCGCCACGCGCAGGTCGTGCGAGTAGTTCCGGATCTTCTCCGCGGCAAGCACGCCGTCGGCGCTGAAGGGATCGCGCCAGAACAACGCGTCGCTTCCCTCGCCCAACCCCGCCTTCTGCAGTGTTGCATGCGCAGCCATCAACAGCCGCTCGGCGCCATCTGCGCGGCCGGTGGTGTCCCGATAGAATGCGCGACCAAATGATTGCTGGAAGCGCTCGATGCTGCTCTCGCCGGGCTGCCACGCGGCAGCCGCGCCAAAGAGCACGCCAGCCCACGTCTGGTCGAAGATGGACTCGCCGTCGTCATCCCACGTGGTGTTCAGCATGCCGACGGCTCCCAGCCGCTGGCCGTCACGCACGAAATTGCGGATGTTGGTGAAGGCGATGTTGTTGTTGGGGTACACGCGATTCCAGCTGCTGGTGCCCGGCGCCACCCACGTTTCCATGCCGGCCTTGGTGAAGGGCGTGATCTCCCGGTCGAAGCTCGCGTTGGCCCCGTACGACCAGGCAACAGCCGCCATTTCCTTCGGCAGCGACGCCACGAGCGTTGGGTGATTGACCGCGACGTCGCCCCAGAAGAGGTACTTCTTGCCTGGACGCTTGATGGTATTGACGATGTCCGTCAGGAAGCCGAGGTACACCGGCCCTATGCTGTCGCGCTTGATACGATCCGCTGTCTGGCCGCGCCCAAGCTCGAACGTTTCGTCCGCACCGATGTGCACATAGCGACTCGGAAAGATGGAGTCGATCTCGGCGAACCACTGCTTGATCATGGCCATGGAGCCCGGCTGTCCGGGCGCGAGCACGTGGCCGCGCGGGGTTTCCGCCAGCGGGGCGTAGAGCTCGTACTTGAGCACATGGTGCAGGTGCCCGAACGCCTCCTGTTCAGGAATCACGTCGATGTGATATCGCGCGGCATACGTCACCAGCTCGGCAACGTCCGCGCGTGAGATGGTACCGCCTGGCGGTGCACTGAGCGGATTGGACCTGTAGCCCAGGCTCTGTTCGAAGTACGGGGAGTAGACGTTGAGCTTGTACGCGGCAAAGGTGCGCAATTGCCGCTTCATGTAGTCCAGCGTGGGAACGGGTCCGCGGGCGAGGTCGTCGTGCAGCCCACGGTAGCGCATCGCCGGCCAGTCACGGACGGTCGCCATCTGGAGGACCGCACTCGCGCCACGGCCCGTCACGAGTTGCTTGACGGTCTGCGCTCCATAGAAGACCCCGGACGCACTGGCGCCGATCACGGTGAGCGTCGATCCGTCAGGCACCAGCATGTAGCCTTCGTCGTGCATGTCGGGAGTGAACGTGCCTTTCGTGCGCTCCAGCAGCGCGCGGGCCGAG
Source organism: Gemmatimonadaceae bacterium (assembly GCA_043758185.1). Taxonomy (GTDB): domain Bacteria; phylum Gemmatimonadota; class Gemmatimonadetes; order Gemmatimonadales; family Gemmatimonadaceae; genus AG11. Next base: position 8,325 of record JAYVNZ010000269.1, read on the forward strand.
GGTGACGTGGTGCGCAGCAGGACGACACGGGCGCTCGCTGTGCTGCCCGATATCGTGATGCCGTCCGCGCGCAGCGCGTCGCCCAGGTCGCGTGCAGCGAAGGCATCGGCGGCGTCGGCCGGCGTGGCGACGGATATTCCGCGCGTGAGCCTGACCTCTCGCTCGACACGTCCCTCGCGCGGCTGCGGGACGAGCAGCAACGGGCGCTGCGCGAGTGCGCGTGCGGGTTGGGCGACGACTGCAGCCAGGACGAGCAGATGAAATATGGGGCGCATGCAGACCTCTGGGTTCACGAGAGAAGGCGGGAGAGTGCGTCGGGATGCAGTTGCCAGCTGAGGAGTCCGGCGAGGCCCATCACGACGCCGAAGATGGCGGCGGTGAGCGCCACCCAGAAGAGCCATCGCCGCTGCGTGAGGGACGTGAGCGCCAGCAGCGAGATGGCAATGGCCGTGAGGGCATCGGCCAGGTCGAACTGGTCGTCATGGTAGTTGAGCGCGTCGTAGAGCGCCTGGTCGGCGATTGCCTGCTTCTGGAGTTCCGCTTTCTTCTGCTTCTGCTCCGCGGCAAGCGTGGTGTACCGGGCAATGAGTGGTGCGGCCTTCGCCTGGGCCGCTGGCGATTGCGTGGAGGTGATGAGCATCAGCTGGTCCACCTGCGCCTGCGCAATTTCCTGGCGGATGTTCCTCGCCTGGTAGAACGACCAGTGGTCGATCTTGTCGGACTGGGCCTGCTGCATGGCCTGCACGAGGTTGTCGTCGCGCACCTTGCAGATGCCCATGAAGGTGGCCAGGAGGGCGACCGTGATGGCCACCCACGTATTGAGGCGCCGCGCGCTCGCGTCCGACGTCGCCGTCGTGGGCACGTCATCCTGGCCGGGCGCGTTCATCGGGTCGATGTCCATCTTGTCTGGCAACGATGTGGGGCAGCAGAGTGGGGCGTTGCCTCACCAGGCCGCGCCCAGTCGGTAAATTGCGTGAACCGACGGTCGCGACCCGTGAGGGAGGAATGGTCGTATTCTAGCGCTTATCCTGCAATCCGCTGCTCCCGTCGTGCGTCATCTGCATCACATGACGCTCGTCGAGAGGCTGTGGAAGTACAGCGTACTCGGTGCGTCGAGCATCGTGTTCGAGGAAGCGAACCCCATCTTCGGTGGGATCGCGGCTCGCCACGGGCGCGCCGGCATGCTCGGCGTGGTGGTCGCGGTGACCCTTGGCGTGTGGGCGGCATCCATTGCGCTGTACTACGTGGGGCGGTGGCGGATCGACTGGGTGCGTGCGCGCTGGCCGCAGAAGCGCCGGTTGCTCGACAGTGCGCTGACGATCGTGAATCGCCATCCGTGGCGGGCATCACTGGCGGTACGATTCGCATGGGGACTGCGACTTCCGCTGCCTATCGCCTGTGGCGCGGCCCGCGTCCCCATTGGCCTGTATGCGATTGCCAGCGGCATCAGCTCGCTGGTCTGGGCGCTGGTCTTCGCCTATCTCGGCCTCGCGTTTGGCGGAGCGGCCATTGCGGCGCTCCGGTTTGCCCACAGCCTCGAAGTGCGGCTGGGTTTCCTGGCGGTCATCCTGTGCATCGCCCTGTTCGTCCTCACGCGGCGCCGGCTGATGGCGGAGCGGACGGCACGCATGCTCGGCGGTGACGCCATTTCCATGACGACAACGGCGGAGCGTGCGACGGCGGCGAAGCGGTGGTCGTCCACGCCATGACACCCGAAGAATTCCGCCGTCTTGGCCACGAGCTGGTTGATTGGGTGGCGAATTATCGTGAGACAGTGGGTGAGCGCGACGTCATGGCGCGGAGTGCGCCAGGTGACGTTCGGGCGAGCCTTCCCGTGTCACCGCCGGCGGAAGGCGCGTCGCTCGATGCGATCCTGCACGACGTCGATACGCTCATCATGCCCGGCATCACGAACTGGCAGCACCCCGGATTCTTCGGATATTTTCCGGCCAATGCGTCGCTCGCGAGCGTGCTGGGCGACTACCTGAGCACCGGGCTCGGTGTGATCGGGTTGTCGTGGCAGTCCAGCCCGGCGCTCAGCGAGCTGGAGGAGGTGACAACCGACTGGATGCGGCAGATGGTCGGCTTGTCGGAGCAGTGGAGTGGAGTCATCCAGGACACGGCGTCCACGAGCACGCTGGTGGCACTGATCTGCGCGCGCGAGCGTGCGACGTCGTACGGGCTGGCGCGGGGTGGACTGCAGCAGGAATCACAGCCCCTGGTTGTGTATGTGTCCGCGCACAGCCACAGCTCGGTGGAGAAGGCCGCACTGCTCGCGGGATTTGGTCGCGACAACGTGCGCGTGGTGGCGCACGACTCGCGATTCGCGATGCGTGCTGACGCTTTGGCTGATGCGATTGCTGCCGACATTGTCGCGGGACGGCGACCCTGTGCGATTGTGGCGACGACGGGCACCACCACCACAACGGCGCTCGACCCTGTTCGCTCCATTGTGCAGGTGGCGGCGGCACATGGCGTGTGGGTGCACGTTGACGCCGCAATGGCCGGATCGGCCATGATCCTGCCCGAGTGTCGATGGATGTGGGATGGGGTGGAGGGCGCGGATTCGCTGGTGCTCAATGCACACAAGTGGCTCGGCGTGGTGTTCGACTGCTCCCTGTATTACGTCCGCGACGCCGGCCACCTGGTGCGGGTGATGTCCACCAACCCGAGCTACCTGCAGTCTGCGGTGGACGGTGAAGTAAAGAATCTCCGCGATTGGGGCTTGCCACTTGGCCGACGCTTTCGCGCACTGAAGTTGTGGCTGCACATTCGCGAGCAGGGGGTGGCCAGGCTACAGGCGCGGTTGCGGCGCGACATGGCGAATGCGGAATGGTTGGCCGCGGAGGTTGCGTCAGCGGAATGGTGGAGGGTCGTGGCGCCGGTGCCATTGCAGACGGTGTGCGTTCTGCACGAACCGCCTGGGGTGGCCGGCGAAGCACTTGATCGGCATACCCTCGATTGGGTGGGGCGCGTGAACCAGTCTGGGCGGGCATACCTCACCCCCGCACTGTTGGATGGACGGTGGATGGTGCGGGTATCCATCGGCGCCGAGCAGACGGAGCGCGCGGATGTGGAAGCTGTGTGGGGGGTGATGCAGCAGATGTGCAGAACTTGAAGGAGCAATTCCAATGAGTGACGTCACCGGCGAAGCATCCCCAGCCGCGGTACCACCGGGGCGTCGGCCCGTCGGCAGGGGCCCTCGAGAATGGGCCCGGGCATTCACCGGATTCTATCCGTCCCTGGCCGAAGATCTTGCCGCGCTCGATCCCGTTGCGCGGTTTCTGTACTCGGCACGCAGCGTGAACCTCGTGATCTCGTTTGACCACAATCGCCATCGGTCGGTCGCGTGGCCCCCGAAGTAGGGCTGTATGGCGATACTGCCATACACCCCCTTGCCGCTCATGACCTCGCGCCGGGCACCAATCGGTCGGTCGCGTTGCCCCCGAAGTAGGGCTGTATGGCGATACTGCCATACACCCCCTTCCCGCTCATGACCTCAAGGCCGGGCACCAGCCCGTACCGGTGTCCGCGATGCGTCAGGCCCGGGCACTCACCGCCAGCGAAACATCCGCAGCGCCAGCGTGAAGCTCACCACGAGCCACACGCCGAGAATTGCCATCGAGGGCCCCACGATGTTCCATCCCGAGCCTTGAAGCATCGTCGCTCGCAACGCATTGATCGTCGCGGTAAGAGGTAGCGCCTGGATGAATGGTTGTGCCACCGCGGGAAAGTTGCTGGCCGAAAAGAACACGCCGGACAACACCCACATCGGCATCATGATCAGGTTCATCAACCCGGATACGCCCTCGATGGTGCGCGCTCGCGACGACACCAGCAGGCCGATGCCGCCGAACGACAGCGCAGCAAGCAGGCACACGGTGAACAGCTGCACGAGCGATCCGCGCACGGGTACGCCGAACAGCAGCACGGTGCTACCCAGTACCACGGCAATCTCCACCACGAGAAAGAAGAGGCGCGAGAACAGGAACGACAGCAGATAATGCGACCTGGGCATCGGCGTGGACACCAGTCGCTTCAGCAGGTTCTTGCGCCGCGCCTCGACGATGGCAAAGCCGAGCCCCCAGATGCCGCCGCCCATAATGTTCATGCCGAGCAGTCCCGGCACCACGAAATCGATGTAGCGCGAGCCCTTCTCCCGCACCTTGCGCTCGCGTACGGGCATCGGATCGTTCCGCCCGGCCGCGCGCTGCAGCGCATCATCGGCGAGAAAGCGCGCAGAACGACCCTCGGGTCTCGTGTCGTCGAAGCTGTATTCGACTCCCGTCGCTGAATCCGGCGCAGCCACGAGCGCGACTTCGCCGTTCCGCAGTGCACGCGCCGCAGCGTCCGCCGCCATGGACTGCACCTTGAGTCCAGTCACATGCCCGAGATGTGCGGCGAGCGAATCACCCGGTGCGGTCCCAGTGACGACGGCAATGGCCACCGTATCGGCGGGCTTGTTCCGAAACGCGATACCGAGTCCCAGCGCGAGAATGATGGGGAAGGCAAAGGTCCAGAACACGGCTTCGGGCTCGCGCAGGAATTCCCGGAACCGTACGAGGGTGAGCTGTGCGAGCGAACCCTCGCGCCAGCCGCGGGCAGGGCCGCCGGCGTCGTGCATCATGGGATCATGCATCGCGCAGCTGCCTCCCAGTGAGCGAGACGAACACATCCTCGAGCGTGGCCGAGTGCGTGGCCAGTTCACCGAGCGGCAGGCTGCGATGCCGCAGATCTCCAAGCAGCGCAGGCACGGCGCGCGCCAGCTCGCTCACCTCCAGGGTCCACCGCCCGTCGTGCACGCGCGCGGACGTCACGCCATCCAGCGCACGCAATGACTCCACGTCGATCGCGCCGTCGGCAGCGCCCGGCGACGTGAACTCCACGACATGCTCCGCGCCCAGCGACGCGATGAGTTCCCGCGGTGAGCCGAGCGCGATGACGCGCCCATGATCCACGATGGCGACGCGATCGCACAACCGCTCGGCCTCATCCATATAATGCGTCGTGAGCACGATGCTGCGACCGCTCGCACGCAGCTCGATGATGAGGTCCCACAGCTGGCGGCGCGACTGGGGATCCAGTCCGGTCGTGGGTTCGTCGAGGAACAGAAGTTCGGGATCACCGACGATTGCGCAGGCCAGCGCAAGCCGCTGCTTCTGCCCGCCCGACAGCTTTCCCACGCGCGCGGTGCGCTTCTCGCCAAGTTGCACGACGTCGATGACGTCGTTCACGTCGCGACCGCGCGTGTAGAAGCTGCGGAACAGCGTCACCGTCTCATCCACCGTGAGCTTCTCGGCCAGCTGTGTGTCCTGAAGCTGGATGCCGAGCCGTTCGCGAAGGGCGCGCTCATCGGAATCCCAGCGACGACCGAGCACCTCCACGACGCCTGCATCCGGCTCGGTGAGGCCTTCGCAGATCTCGATGGTGGTGGTCTTGCCCGCACCGTTCGGACCGAGCAGGCCGAAGCACTCCCCCGCGCCGACCGTGAGGTCGAGGCCGTCGACGGCAACCACGTCGCCGTAGTTCTTGCGAAGTCCCTTGACGAGGAGGGCCGGTGGGGAGGCGATCATGCCATTTGCGAGCGTGGGCAGGGAAAACGAAAAGAGCAAATTAACCACGGAGGACACGGAGGACACGGAGAAGTGCCAAGGTGCATTCGCCGCACCCCTTTAAAGCGCTGTCTCTGTGTCCTCCGTGTCCTCCGTGGTTCATTTTTTCTGTTGCAGTTGCTCGTCAATGAGAATGCGCGGAACGTGCTACATCGGTTTACCGTCGAACCATTCCTGTCCACGCGCAAAGAAATCGTGCATGGCATCACTATCACCATGCTGCAACAGGCCGCGCAGCAGGCCAAGCTGCTCCTCCACCGCGTCCAGCGCACCACCCAGCGCGATCGCGTTGTCCTCGACAATAGACGTCCACATGCTCGGCGCACTCCCGGCCAGGCGCGTCATGTCACGCCCGCCCGGGCCGAGCGCCGAGCGCTGAATACCCGCGTCGCGAAGCGTCGCCGCGAGGGCAACGGAGAGCACGTGGGGCAGGTGACTCCGCCACGCCATCTGCTGATCGTGCGTCGCGGCATCCAGCACCTGCACCCCCGCACGCAGCCCACGCCAGAATGACTCGGCGAGGTGCAGCGACTCCGGCTCGGTGATGGAACTGGGGCAGAGAAAGACGCGCGCCTCGTCGAAGAGACCAGCGCGTGACGCGCGCCATCCAGACCGATGACTGCCGGTGAGCGGATGCGCGCCAACGTACCGTGCGCCGAGGCCGGCGGCTTCCGCCGCGGCGACGATGCTGCGCTTCGTGCTTGCCACGTCCATAACCAGGCGCGCGCCGCCAAGTCTCGGCGCAACCCGTGGAATCGATGCCAGCGTCGCATCCACCGGCAGCGCAAACACCACCACGTCGGCTCGCTCGATGCCATGGAGCGACGCGTTGAGCCGTTCGTGCACGATGCCTTCGCCTTCGGCGGCGTCGAGCGAATCAGGATGACTGTCGTATCCGAGCACCCGCACGTCACGCTCGGCAAGCGCGCGTGCGAGCGAACCGCCAATGAGGCCGAGTCCCACGATGGCGACCCGTTCGACCGGTGTCACTTCGATTCTTCCTGCGCACGACGCGAGAGCCCGACGATCTGCCAGAACATCTCGCGCACGCCTTCCACCGGCAGGTCGTGCTCACGCGCTGTCGTCACGGCGCGCCGGATCACCTCGGCCTCGCGCTGCGGATCGAGGATGGGCAGTCCGGCCGCCCGCTTGATGGTCGCCGTCCGGCGCCCCAGTGCCATGCGCGCGGCCAGGAGCTCGATGAGCTGGCGGTCGATCTGCTCGATCTCCGCACGACATTGCGTCAGCTCGGCGAGCGGATCCGTCCCCGTCATGCGACGACGGAGCCCGCAAGCTCGGAGTGCGCGGGGGCGGTGTGCGGTGTAAAAGACCGGCCCGCCGCTTCCGCGAACGCCGGCACCCGCAGCATGAGCTTCGCGAACGCTGCGAAGTCGAGCGACTGGTCGCCGTCTGAAAGTGCCGTTTCTGGGTTGGGATGGACTTCCATGATGAGGCCGTCGGCGCCCGCAGCTATGGCGGCGAACGCCAGCGGGGCCACCAGGCTCGCCTCACCTCCGGCGTGACTCGGGTCCACGATCACCGGCAGGTGGGACTCTCGCTGAAGCACGGGAATGGCGGAGACGTCGAGCGTGTTGCGCGTGGCGCGCTCGAAGGTGCGAATTCCGCGCTCGCAGAGCACCACCTGATGGTTGCCGTGTGCCATGATGTACTCGGCGCTCATGAGCAGCTCGCTGATGGTGCCCGACAGGCCGCGCTTGAGCAGGACAGGACGCTGCACGCGGCCGAGCTCCGCAAGGAGGGCATAGTTCTGCATGTTGCGCGCGCCCACCTGGAGCATGTCGGCGTGCTCGGCAACGAGGTCCACGTCGCGCGTATCGAGCACTTCGGTGACGACCGGAAGGCCGTGCGCCTTGCGCGTAGCAACGAGGAGCTGGAGGGCTTCCTTGCCGAGTCCCTGGAAGGAGTACGGAGAGGAGCGCGGCTTGAAGGCGCCGCCGCGGAGGATTGTGGCGCCTGATGCCTTGACCGCGGCGGCCGTGTCGTTGAGCATCGCGCTGTTTTCGACTGAACAGGGACCGGCGATGATGGTGAGCTCGTTGCCACCGATGACCGCGTCTGCGCCGACGCGCACGACGGTGCGGTTCACGACGAATTCGCGCGAGGCCAGCTTGTAGGGCTTGAGCACCGGCATCACGGATTCGACGCCGGGGATGGAGCGCAGTGGCAGTTCGTGCAGCCGGCTCTCGTCACCGATGCAGCCGATGATGGTGCGGTGTTCGCCGCGCGACAGGTGGGTATGGAGACCCGCCGCCTCGATGCGCTCGCGCAGGTGATCGAGCTCGTCGTCGGTGATGTCCGGCTTGGTGATGATGATCATGTCGATGGGCTCGTGTGAGTGGGTGGGGCTGGGTGATGCACAACAAAAAGGCCCGTGGGATTTCCACGGGCCGGCGGGTGTCGTAGGCGGGGAGCAGTGCTCCGTCAGTCGCGCGTACGTCTCCATCCACGGCCCGTCGCGGGGTATCCGTAGTAATAAAAGGAGGAGAAGTAAAAGCGCGTGGCGGCCATGGAGACATGGTAGGGCGCCGCGCCCCGTTCGTCAATGGCCGCTGGATCCGGGCTTCGCCGCTACCGCGTGGCGGTGGATCGCGGCACTGACGCCTGACGGAAGTGCTCGAACGTAGCCATAATGGTACCCATGACGACCACACTGCAGTCACTCAGCCTCCGCGCCCTCACCACTCTTGCGGTTGCCGCCGAGGTACTCACGGCGGTTGCGTGCGCGGGAACCCCCGCAGCCGCCCCGCCATCCCCGTCCACCGCCACGCTCGCGCAAGTGTACTTCTGGCGTGCGAAGCCGACCAAGCTCGACGAGTATACGCGGTACATTCGCGACGTGGCCGAGCCCATCGACCACGCGGCGCAGCGCACAGGCGCCTTCCTTTCCGTCACCACCTACATGGCAACTGATAGCACGGTGCCGTGGACGCACATGCGGGTATTCCTGCTGCGTGATTCGACGCAGTTGCGTGGCCTGGCCAATGCGCTCAGCCT
>JAYVNZ010000270.1:0-4353 GCA_043758185.1 Gemmatimonadaceae bacterium
GATGAATTGCGCCTCCTCGGCCACCTTGGCCGACTCCATGCACACCTGACACGGCCGCGGCTGCCTGCGTATACCGTGCGCTCCCGCAGGATAGCCGCCGAGCGGGTCCTCGATTGCTTCAGTCATCACGCGCCATCGCACTATGTCATCGTTGCCAAGACACGCTGAGTCGCTCGCAGCACGGATGTTCCCCGACACGGAGATGGGACGGCTGTGTCTGGCCACCGACTGGACACGGACGTCGTTGGGTCGCCCGGATACGTGGCCGATCACCCTGCAGGGAGCCGTCGCCACGGTACTCCGCCAGGGGATGCCACAGTGTGTCTGCTGGGGGCCGGAACTGCGGCAGATCTACAACGACGGCTATCGCGTCATCATGGGCGACAAGCATCCCGCCGGACTTGGCCAACCCGTCCTTGTGAACTGGGCGGAAGCCGCGGTGGTGGTTGCTCCGCTGCTCGCTCGTGTCGTTGAAGGCGAGACGGTCTACTTCGAGGACCTGCCTGTTCCCGTGCAACGTGGTGCGGTCCCAGAGACGGCGTATTTCACATTCTCCTATTCACCCATCCTCGACGATGCGGGCCGCGTGGGTGGCCTCCTCGTCAACTGCTCCGAGACAACGGCGGCGGTGAGCGGACGCCGGGCCCAGGAAGAACGCGACCGGCTCACCGCCGAGCTCCTGGTCGAGAAGTCCCGTCTCGAGGCGACGTTCCAGCAGTCGCCCTCGTTCTTCGCCATCCTTCGAGGACCCGAGAACGTCTTCGAGGCCGCCAACGCCGCATACTTGCAGATCGTCGGACTCGGGCGGGACCCAATCGGCAAGCCACTATTCGAGGCGCTTCCCGAGACGCGGGGCCAGGGCTTCGACGGCTATCTCGCCCAGGTCCGTGAGACGGGTGAGGCGCTGGTCTTTCGCGAGTTGCCGGTCCGATTGGAGCCCACGCCGGGCGCCTTCGAGGAGCACTTCATCGACATCACGTATCTGCCGTTGCTTGACGGGGACGGAGCTCATTCGGCGGTCATCGCCCACGGGACGGATGTCACCGACCATGTGGTCGCACGTCGGCGGGTTGAAGAGCTCCTGATCCAGAGCGAGACGGCACGCGCTGATGCCGCAACGGCGAATGCGCAGCTGCGCGAGCAGCAACTCGCCCTCGAGCTCGCGAACCAGCAGCTCCAGGACAATGCGGTTGTAGCCGAAGCGCAGACCGAAGAACTGCAGGCGACCGCAGCGCAGCTCGAGAAGCGGACCGAAGAGGCGGAAGCGGCCCGCGCTGTCCTGAGCAGTATCGTCGAAGCGGTCACGGATGGATTCGTCGCGTTCGACGCCGACCTGCGGTACACCTACGTGAACGGTCGCGCCGCCGACATGTGGAAGCGGACACGGGAGGAGTTGCTCGGCCGGACCCCCTTCGAGGTGTGGCCCGACATGGAGAAATCCTTCCTGCTCAACACACTTCACCGGGTACTGGCGACAGGCAAGCCCGAAGTGAGCGAGGGGTTTGCGCGATCGCTCGGCACGCCGATCGAGCTCCGGGCGTATGCTGCTCCCGGTGGCGGAATCGTCGCATTCTTCACGGACCTCACGGATCGTCAACGCGCCGAGGACGCCGCGATGTTTCTGGCTGAGGCGAGTCGGCTCCTGGCCTCATCCTCTGGTTATGAAAAGGTCCTCACCACACTGGCTGAGTCCGCCGTTCCACGGCTCGGCGACTGGTGCGCGATCGACACGCTCACCGACCCCGACGCGACTGCATGGCCGCCGAGCATCGAGCGGGTCGCAGCTGTGCACCATGATCCCGAGAAGCGCATCCTCGCGCAGACCCTCACCACACGGTTTCCGCAGGACTGGTCTCGCAATACGGGCTCGCCGGGGGTCATTCGCACGCGTGAGCCGATGTTCGTCCGTGAGGTGACCGACGAGATGATGAAAACGGGGGCGCAGAGCGAGGACCACTACGAACTGCTCCGCGAACTCGGTATCCGTTCGATCATCATCGTGCCGCTGGTTTCGCGTGAGCGGGTGCTAGGCACCATGACGCTCGTGATGGCTGAATCGGGGCGACGCTTTGCGGACGCGGACCTTGCCCTTGCCGTTGACCTTGGACGGCGGGCTGGCGTCGCGCTCGACAATGCGCGCCTGCTCCGGAATGCAGACGAGGCGAATGCGCTCAAGACGGAGTTCCTGCGGACGATTTCTCACGAACTCCGGCAGCCGCTCAACGCCATGCGCGGATACGTGGGTCTCTGGACAGAAGGCCTGCGCGGCGAACTTTCGCCCGCCATGCGGGAGGACGTGGAGCGGCTCTCGCGGAACCAGCAGCACCTCGCCATCCTGATCGAGGACCTGTTGTCGTTCACGAGGCTCGAGGCCGGACAACTCAAGGTCAACCGGGTACCCGTACCCATGGCGCCGATCTTCACGGCGATCGAGGCGATGGTCCGGCCGGAAATGGATATGCGTGGTGTGCACTTTTCCCACTGGTCCTGTGATCCTGACATCGCAGCCCTCGGAGACAGGGACCGCATCATTCAGGTCTGCCTGAACCTCGTGACGAACGCGATGCGCGCAACCGGGCCAACCGGCCAGGTGACGATGCGCTGCGTTGCGGATGTGGAATTCGTGACTATCGAGGTGGCAGACACGGGCCGCGGCATTCCCGAGGACAAGCTCGAGTCGATCTTCGCGCCGTTCGTGCAGGTGGGCCGAGCGCTCAACGCACCCATGGAAGGTGCTGGCCTGGGGCTCTCGATCTCGCGTGGACTGGCCGAGGCCATGGGCGGAACACTGTCCGTCACGAGTGTGCTCGGCGAGGGCAGCACATTTTCACTTCGACTTCCGACTACCGGGGACGCATCGGCGCCGGAACTCCCCTCAAGCCGACAATCATTGTCAGGCCCCTGACGCGGGTGCCGCTACCGGCGTCGGAGCGAAGAGCATCCGCCCGTGGAAATCATTCCTGCGCGCGCGATTATGCGCGCTCCCGGAGCGTGGTGAGCGTCATCGTCTGATTGTGCAGCTCGCAGGGGGCTCCATGCTCGGACGGTGCCAACTCGCCATACGAGTAGAATCCCGCCATCGGCGTGGACGCGCCCAATCGTTGGCTCACCAGCGCCAACTCCTCGCCCACGCGCCGCTGCAGGAGCAGCTTCCGGCCGATGCAGCTCACCGCCAGCACGAGGGAGGGCCGGCCGCTGGCGTCGGTCAGCACGCTTCTGTCCGCCGCCCTTCCCGCGGCATGGATGAGCGTGTCGAGGTCGGTGCGCACCAGTCGTGCGGACCACCCCTCCGGCACGTCGCCAGCGAACGTGACACTCCGTGCCCCTTCGTCCACGCCGAGGATGGTGCGGATGACGCCTTGCTGATCCGTTGATTCCCGCACCTTGAGGGGAAACAGCAGGCCGCTCGCGGGCAACGCGTAGCCGAGGGGGCCGAGCAACTCCTTGTAGAGGTCGAGTGCTGGGCGGCCGTCCAGCTCCAGAAGTTCGTTTCCCCTGGACCGGGTGATGGTGCGCTCAGGCCCGAATGCCTGCCAGCCTCCGTACGACCCGATACCGATCTCCAGCGCATCGCCGTACAGCCCCACGGCCACCGCCATCCCTTCCGTGGCTGGACCATCCAGGCCGACCGCGGTGTGCGCAAAGTGCTCCCCGTCGGCGGCGAGTCCACCAGTGACGGACACGCCGCTTGGCAGGCCGCTCGCCAGGCCGGTCGCCAACGCGCTTCCGTTCACGCGGAGACCCTCTGCGAAAACGAGCACGTGGCGCAGCCCCTTCTTGTTCAGGCGAAGTGCCAGAGATACGCCGGTGCGCTCGCTTGCCTCGGCATGCGGGAGGCGCTCGGAGACCGCCTGCACCTTCGCATGGGCGAAGCCCACTGCGGTTGCGACGATACCGTCATCTACGGCATGTTGGCCGAAGACGTCGCCGCCGCTGGAGCACGACACGATGGATGCGCGCGGGTAGCGGGCACGAAGGAACGACGACGGCGCTGGCTGCTGAAGCAAGGCGCGATCGCCAAATGCGAGGACGAGCTGGATGGAAGCCGGATCGGCCTGTGGCGCAGTCGACTCCGCCCACTGGCCAGACGAAAACTGGAGTTGTTCGACGTACATAGGTATGATTTGGACCTGCGTTGGTGGGACGCCCGGACGTAGGGCAATATCGGTTCCGTTGGGCCGGCGCGACCGCGCGGTTGCCCAATCGTGCGAGCCAAGTTCTGCGACACGAGGTGCTTCATCGATATGCCTACCCAGCTTGCGAAGCCCGTTCCGGACCCGCTCCCTGACTTGCCCACTCTCACCGACACGGCACTGGTCGCTTGGGTCAGGGAGGCCATGATGAACTACGCCT
>JAYVNZ010000271.1:0-19159 GCA_043758185.1 Gemmatimonadaceae bacterium
CTGTTTGCCGACGCGGGCGACGTGTGGCAGCGCGGACGCACGGTTGGGGCAAGTGATCACAGGGCCTCGGCGTTGTGGCTCAATGGGCTGAAATGGACGCCGGGTGTGGGAATCCGCGTGTTCACTCCCGTGGGGCCCTTCCAGGCGAACGTGGGGTACAACCCTTTCGCACGCCCCGCCGGTGCGATCTACTACGACCAGGCGCCGGATGCCCAGGGGTTTGCGCCCCTGTATTGCGTGAGCCCGGGCAACCGGATTCCCGCGGTGCGGAGTGTCGCGGGCGACCTGGAGCAGCTCAGTGGCAGCAGCTGTCCGGCAACGTTTCGACCCGCGCAGTCGCGCACGTTCCTGAGCCGCCTTACCGTCACCTTTTCGATCGGGCCGGATTTCTGACCCGCCTCGCCGCCCCATGACTCGCCGCAACCTCATTGCCCTGATCAGCCTGTGCGTGCTCGTTGCGCTCGGGGCAATCGTCGTTGGCGTGGCACTCTTCGCGACGCAGTCGGAGTATGGGCAATCCGCCGTGCGTGATGCGATCCAGGCGCGCGTGAAGGCATCGATCAACGGCAAGGTGTACGTGGGACGCATCAGCGGCAGCTTCCTCACGGGCGTATCGATCGATTCACTGGAGCTGCGCGACGACGAGGATTCGCTGGTGGTTGCAACGGGGCGGATAACACTGCACTACGATCCGCGCGACCTGGTGGACCGGCGGCTCTACTTCAGCAGCGTGGACCTCGAGCATCCCGTGGTGGTGTTGCGCCAGCACGAGAACTGGCAGTGGAACTACCGTCGGCTGTTCAGGATCGGTGCGAGCAAGCGGGCTCCCCGTGGTCCCGAGCGCGGATTCGGGGATTTCGTGGTCCTCGATTCCGTGCATATCCGGAACGGTGGCAGCTTCCGGGTCACCATTCCGTGGCATGCGGACGATTCCCTGCACGGTGCGCGGCGAGACAGCGCCATCCGCGTGAACGTGGCGCGCAAGGACCACGAGATCCGGCGCACGCGGGAAGGTGTGACGCAGACGTACCGGTGGACGAACGCGTACGCCGCCATCCCGCACATCCGCATCGCCGATCCCGATACGGCGGGGCTGTCGTTCGTGATGGACACGGTACATGCAGACGAATCCACCCCGCCATTCAAGTGGCGGAATATTCGTGGCGTGACGCGCGTGCTCGGCGACAGCGCGTGGTTCACGGCTCCGCACTGGGACCTGCCCCACTCCACGGGGAGCGCGCATGGCAAAGTGGTGTGGGGCAGCGACCTGCCCGTGCGCTATGCCGTGCATCTTGCCGGCGATTCCGTTTCCCTGTCGGATGTGGCGTGGGTGTACCCCACGCTTCCGGTCACCGGGGGCGGGACGTTGAACCTCGACATCGTGAATGAGCGCGATCTGCAGAAGCTGGACTACGTGGTTCGCGACATGGACGTACGAACCACGAAGTCGCGGTTGCGTGGGTCGATGACGTTCGAGACGGGTGGGCCGGTGCTCGCCGTGCACGACGTGAAGCTGCGGGCGGACCCGGTCAACTTCGACCTGCTGCGCACACTGAACGGCAAGCCATTTCCCGCGGACTGGCAGGGGACGCTCACCGGCACGGTGAGCGCGCGCGGCGGTTTGCTCACCCATTTCTACGTGGACGCATCGGATCTCACCTTTCGCGACGCACACGTTCCGGGTGCGGTGTCACACCTCCAGGGCAAGGGTGAGCTCGACATCCTGTTCCCGGCGTTCACCGCGTTCCACGATTTTCACGCGCAGACCAGTGGATTCGACCTGCGAACCCTGGTCGCCATCTATCCCGCGTTCCCGCGGGTGACGGGAATGCTGAGCGGCAGCGCGGTGCTCGATTCCTCGTGGCTCGACGTGCGCGTGTCCAACGCCGACCTCACGCACACGGACGGGCCGGCCGAGCCAACGCATGCGACCGGAGGCGGGCGGATCACCTACGGCACGCAGTTCATGCGATACGACCTGGCGCTCCAGGCGTCGCCACTCTCGCTCACCACGCTTGCGCGGTCGTATCCCAAGCTGCCGCTGCGTGGCGTGTTCGACGGGCCAATCCACGTGGCCGGCATTGCGCCTGACCTCGACGTCCAGGCCGACCTCACCGGTCCGGCTGGACATGTCACGTACGCCGGCAAGGTGGATGCGGATTCGCTCGGGGGCTATGGGGCGCGAGGGGCAGGCGCGTTCGACGGGCTCAATGCGGTAATGCTGGCAGGGCGGACGACGCCGAGGTCGCAGCTGGCGGGTACGTATGACGTCGATCTCACGGGGGATTCAGTCGCGAACCTCGTGGGATCGCTCGCGGTGCGACTGGGTGGGTCCGATGTGGACGGCATGCGGATCACGCGCGGCATTGCGGGCGCGCGATTCCAGCACGGCGTGGTGCAGGTGGATACGCTGCGCGTGGATGCACCCGCCGGCGTGTTGCGCGCGCGCGGCACGGTTGGTCTCACGCGGTCTGCCGGGCCGGATTCCCTCGCGGTCGCGCTCGACGTGGATTCGCTGGGTGGCTTGCGTCGGTACCTGGCGCTCGTGCCCGCCGGGCCCCAGGGCACGGTGGACCCGGACACGCTGTCGGGGTCACTCGCCGTGCGCGCGATGGTGCGCGGCTGGCTGGATTCACTGGACATGACAGGTTCCTTCACGGGGAACAACCTGCGTGTGCGGGAGACACTCGCGCGCACAGCGGCAGGCACGCTCGCGTTGCGCACCTCGGCTGGCCACGTGACCGGCGCGATCGACGTGCGCGCTGACACCGTGCTGGCGGGCGGGTTTGGGATCGACACGGTCGTCCTTGCCGCCAACGTGCTCGATGTGGGCCACGTGCGTTTCGCGGGCGGTGGAATGGCCAGGAATGGCGAGTCGCTGCGCACGGCTGGTGAATGGTCGACGTCCCACGACACGATGATGGTGCGGTTCGACACCGTGAACGCATCGATTGGTGCGTCACGCTGGATGCTCGGGAGGCCGTCGCACGTTGTGCAGACGGCTGGGGGCCTCACGCTGGATACCCTGCTGCTCACCAACGGGGCGGATGCGCGCATTGCGGGTTTCATCGATGCGCCGGCGCACACAGCGGTGCGCATGCGGCTGCGCGGCGACAGGCTGCCGTTGGGTGATGCTGGCCTGTTGGCACGACTGCCTGCGAACCTCGCGGGTCAGCTGGACGTCGACATGCGTGTGGCTGGTACACGCGACGCGCCGACCATGGCCCTCTCCGCTGTGGCGGGTGACCTGCGTTACGGCGGCCTTGCGACACAGCGCCTCACCCTCGACGGAGGGTACGAGGCCAACAGGCTCGGACTGGCGGCGAACATGTTCCGCGACGGGCATTCGATCCTCGACGCCACGCTGAGCTATCCCGTGGCCGTCAGGTTGTTCTCGGCGCGCGCGACCGATGATTCCGTGCGGGGTCGCGTGCACGCGGACAGCATGGATCTCGCGTTGGTGGAGGCACTGTCGGCCAGGCTCCAGCACACGACTGGACGCCTTGCGATGGATCTCGCCGTGAGTGGCCGCCCCGAGCATCCGCATGTGGGCGGCACAGTCAGTGTGCGCAACGGCGGCATCGAGATTCCGGATGTGGGCCTCCGTTTCGCGCAGATCGACGGCAGCATTGGCGTGGATGCGGCGCACGATTCCCTGAGCATCGACCGACTGCACTTCACGACGCCCGTGAGCAAGGGCGACGCCATGCTGCAGGGGTCCGTGGTGTTTCGCGACACGAAGAATCCACGACTCGACGTGCGCCTCGATGCGCGCGGCCTGCGTGCCATCGACAAGCGCGGTCTTGCGCGGCTCGACATTTCCACGGGGCCGGCCGGGTTGACCATGTCGGGCACCCCGGATGCTGCCACGCTGTCCGGTGCGGTGACCGTGTCGCGCGGTACCATCTTCATTCCGGAGCTCATTCGCAAGCAGGTGGTGGACCTGAGCGCGGAGGATTTTGCGCAGTTGTTCGATACCACCGACGCGCGCAACCGGTCGCTCATGCCGCAGCCGCCGGCATCCCTGGTGGAGCACCTCCGCCTGGACGGTGTGTCGGTGCGCCTGGGTGACGACGTCTGGCTGCGCTCGCGCGAGGCGAGCATCAAGCTGGGCGGTTCGCTGAACGTCACGCGAACGCGCGACGACAGGGAGAGCGCCCGGTCGAGCCTGTCGCGCGGCGCGCGCGCCGATTCGGCGCGCTACAAGCTGGCGCTGAGTGGCACGCTGAGCGCGGACCGCGGGACGTACACGCTGGACCTCACCGCCGTGCAGCGCGAGTTCCAGGTGCAGTCCGGGCGCATCACGTTCTTCGGTACGCCGGACTTCAACCCCGACATCGACGTGACGGCGCTCTACAACGTGAAGCAGGGAAGCCGTGCCGACATCGGCATCTCGGCACGCATCCACGGCAATTTCTATCCGCAACCGGCGCTGGAGCTCTCCAGCACGGATGCGTACCTGTCCCCATCGGACCTGGTGAGTTACCTGGTCACGGGGCGCCCTGCGTTCGAGCAGGGGGGACTGGATGTCGCCACGTCGCAGCGAGCCGTGGAATTCCTGCTGCCTACCGTGAATGCCACGGTGAGCCGCGCCCTGCGCGACCAGCTTGGCGGGTTCGTGGACCTCATCCAGATACAATCGGGCGCGGCGATCGATCCGCTCAGCGTGGCCGACGGGACGTCATCGAGTCCGTTGCGCAGCTTTCTCTACAGCACGCGGCTCGGTGGGGAGAAGCAGATCAAGGACCGCCTGTTCCTGAGCTTCAGCACGGGCCTGTGCCAGTTGCGGGGCAGTGACGACACGGCGCAGCAGGGCCTGAACGGATTCGTCAATGCCATCGAGGGCAAGCTCGAGTATCGCTTTCCGCTCGCTGCTCCCGACCGGCTTGCGCTGCGCGCCGGTCGCGAGCCAGCCGCGAGCGCGTTGCGCTGCGGAGCAGATCATGTGCGGGGATTCGTCGCGACGCCGCAGCAGTGGGGCCTGTCTCTCTTCCGCTCATGGGCGTTCTGAAGCGGGCGCTGCTCATTGCGAATCCCGCATCGCGGCGGGGAGGCAGCCTCGTCGAGGCGGCGCGGCACGCCGTCGTGGGAACAGGCATGACGTGCGACGTGATGCAGACGGCGCGCACTGGTCACGCGGCGGAGCTGGCCACGGCGCATGGACGGCAGTACGACGTTGTGTTCACGCTGGGCGGTGACGGCACGGCCATGGAAGTGGCTGGCGCGCTCGCTGGCACGGGCGTGACCATCGGCGTCCTGCCGGGTGGCACGGGCAACCTGCTCGCGCGAGCGCTGGGCATTCCGCGCAACGTCCCGAAGGCGGTGCGTGCGCTCGCGCAGGGCGACGTTCGCCAGATCGATCTTGGCGTCGTCATGGGACATCGATTTGCCGTGGCGGCGGGCGTGGGCATCGATGCGTCCATGGTCGCGGAAACGCCCGCGTGGATGAAGCGGCGCCTGGGTGTGCTGGCGTACACCATCATTGCGTTCCGTGCCGCGATGCGCGCCGTGCTCCTTCGCCGCTTCTTCCTCGCGCGCATCGAGGTGGACGGGGAAATCATCGAGCGCCGTGCAGCCGCCGTGCTCTTCGCGAACTTTGGCGCCATCCTGGAGAACCGCATTTCCTTCGGCCCGGACATCGTGGTTGACGATGGACTGCTGGACTGCTGCATCTTTTCGCCGGCGCACCTTGGCGACGCCATGCGCATCATGTGGCGCGTCACCCGCCGGGACTTCCGGCCGGACCGCGCATTACTGTACAGGCAGGGCACGCACTTCCGGATCGAGACAGTTCCCGTGATGCCACTCCAGGCGGACGGCGAGTTGCTGGGGGTCACGCCTGCGGAGATCACCGTCCAGCCACTCGCCGCCCACCTGCTCACTCCCGCGCGGGGAAAGCGTCGATGAGCCGTGACCAGGTCCCGGTCGACCCGATCGTGCCAAAGGACGGTGGTACCTTCAGCGCCGCGAGCGCGGGTGGGCTGCCGCTGGAGGCCGTGCATCGCCTCCAGCAGGAGCGCGATCACCTCTTGCTGCTGCACGAAGCCCTGGGTGACGTGGAGCGCGCGCCCACGATGGATGCGCGGCTCAGGGTGTTCGTCGAAGCGATTCGCCGCGTGGGATTTGGCCGAGTGACCATCACGTTGCGCGATGCCAGCCTGAATGCGACGGCAGTGGTCTCCGCCGGCCTCGCCCCGGAGGAGGAGGCACGGCTGCGGGATGACGCATTGCCGGGCGAGGTCTGGCAGCGCCGTCTTGCGCTCGTTGAACGGTTCCGCGTGAGCCACTCCTTCTATCTCGATGGGCGCGACCCATGGGTCATCGCGGAGTTCGGGGACGGCATCGCGAGTGCGCTGTCACCGGGGGACGATCCCGAGTGGTCTCCGCACGACACGCTGCTGGTTCCCTTGCGCAACGGGGCGGGTACGCTGATCGCCACGCTGGTGCTGGACGATCCGTCAGATCGCCGCCGTCCAACGCTCACGCGTATTCGCACGGTCGAGCTATTCGCGCAGCAGGTGGCCACGATGCTCGAGACCGCCGCGCTGATCGCGTTGGCGGAGCGGCGCGCCCAGCGGTTGCAGAGCCTGCACGATGTGGGGTCGCTCCTCGCGTGCTCACTGGACGAAGCGACAATCCTGCGCTCACTCGCGGCGCAGATCGAATCCGTGCTCACGGTGAGCACCGTGGTGGTCTTCACCACGGGCGAGGGTGGCGTGCCGTGGCCGCGCGTCCTCCGGTCCGGAGGGGCGGAACTCGACGAGATCTATACGTCCGCCAGCCTGCGCCTCCTCGCGGAGGATGTCGCACTGCAACACCAGCCTGCCCGCGCCGGACTGGCGCTGGCCGTGCCCTCCGTGCAGGGCGTGTCCACGGTTGGCGTTATTGCGGTGGAGTCCTCCAGCGGCGCACCACTCGATGACGCGGACGCCGACCTGCTGGCGACCATCGGCGCGCAGGTTTCGGCGGCGCTCAGCAACGCGCGGCTCTACGCCGACAGCATCCGGCAACGGCGCCAGACCGAGGCGCTGGCCGACGTGGTCCGCGCCGTGGGAGAGTCGCTGCGCGAGGATCGCGTCATGCCGCTCATCCTCCGGCACGCCACGGCGTTGCTGCGCACGGAGGGCGCCACGCTCTCGCTGCTGCGTGGAGACTGGCTGGAAGTCACTGCCGGCACTGGCGTGGGGCGCACGATGGTGGGCAGCCGCGTGCCGCTCCACGGCAGCCTGTCCGGACGTGCGGTGCGCTCGGCCTCGAGCATCATCCGCGATGACGTGCACGATGATCCCGATACCTTCCTGCCAAGCGCCGCCATGGCGCAGGTG
Source organism: Gemmatimonadaceae bacterium (assembly GCA_043758185.1). Taxonomy (GTDB): domain Bacteria; phylum Gemmatimonadota; class Gemmatimonadetes; order Gemmatimonadales; family Gemmatimonadaceae; genus AG11. The sequence goes on from JAYVNZ010000271.1 coordinate 7,326, forward strand.
CGCAACACCATCGTGGTGCCGCTCCTGTCAGCGCAGGGCCCCGTGGGTGCGCTGGCCGTGTTCAACCGTGATGCGCCATTCACGGATGATGACGCCGAGCTGCTCCAGCGCCTTGCCGACCAGGTGTCCGTTGCGGTGGTGAACGCGCGACTGTTCGGTGAGGTGGCGGACGCCACGCGCGAGTGGGCGGTCGCATTCGATTCGATCGGCAGCGGCATGGTGCTGCTCGACGAGCGCGGCCGCATCCAGCGCACGAACGCGCGTGCGCGCGTCCACCTGGGCGTCGAATCCGAGGACGATGTGCTCGGCCAGGAGTTTCACGCCGCGATGTTCGGGGACAGCGCGCCGTGCACCCAGTGTGTCTACGCGGCGGCGATCGCGGACGGTACAGTGAAGCGCGGCGCACATGACGACAGGACGCGCGGCCGGGTGTTCGACATGACTGCCGCGCCGCACCCGCTCGGCGGCGCGGTGGTCACGTTCGACGACGTGACCGAGCACCGCTCACTGGCCGAGCGGCATCGGCTCGTGGTGGAGACGTCGCGAGATGCTATCGTGATCACCGATCGTGCGCGCCGCATCACCTTTGCCAACCCTGCCGCGCATGACCTGCTGGCGCGCGGCGCAGAGCTGATCGGCATGCCCACGGAGCAGACGGTGCCGGCCGCGCAGCGCGCGCACCTGCGCGAGCATGAAGACCAGGCGCTGGGCGGCGAGCCGCAGAATTACGAGAGCGTGGTGGTACAACCCGATGGGGAACGGCGTATTGTCGCCATCGCCACCGCCCCGCTGCGCGAGCTGGGGGAGGTCACCGGCATTGTTTCCTCCATTCGCGATGTCTCCGACGAGCGACGCGCCCGCGACGCCGTGTCGCAGTCCGAGGCGCGGTACCGGAACCTGTTCGAGTCCGCAACGGACGCGATCTACACGCTCGACGTGCACGGCTCGTTCACGTCGGCGAACCAGGCGACCTGTGCCCTCACGGGCTGGTCGTACGAGGCGTTGCTGGGCCGGAGTTCGCGCGTGCTCCTCGGTGGAGAAGATGCGGATGAGCTCATGGCGAATTTTCGCCGTGCCCTTGCCGGCGTGGCCGTGCGGTTCGAGTGCAGCATCCGGCGCGCGGATGCAACCCAGCGCACCGTGTCCGTGACCAACACGCCCATCCGTCGCGGCGACGCCATCATCGGCGTGCTTGGCGTGGCTCGCGACGTCACGGAGGCGCGCGCGCGTGCGGCTGCGCTGCAGCGCTCCGAGGCGCGGTACACGCGGCTGGTCGAGTCTGCGTCGGATGCCATCTTCACGGTGGATGAACAGGGTCGCTTCACCGCGGTCAACCGGTCGCTCGAAAAGGCAGTGGGTCGCGAGCGTGACTCGCTCATTGGCGAGCACTTCGCGGCATTGATCGATCCGCAGGACCTGGCCGCGGGTGAGCGATTGCTCAACGAGACCTTTGCGGGAGCCCGGTCGCGCGGCGCGATTCGCTTTCAGGGCGTCGACGGCGGCGTCCGGAACGGGTCGCTGATCACGTCGCCCGTGCTCGAGGGGGAGCGCATCGTGGGCGCCCTGGGCATCCTGCGTGACGTCACCGACGAGAAGCGGCTCGCGGAGCAGTTGATGCAGCAGGAAAAGCTCGTGGCAGTGGGGCAACTGGTGAGTGGCGTTGCACATGAGCTGAACAATCCGCTCGCCGGCGTGATGGCGTTTGCGCAGCTCCTGCTCTCGTCGCCAGTGCCGCTCGATGAGGAGCCGCGCCAGGCGGTGGAGACGATTCACCGGGAAGCGCGCCGCGCCGCGAAGATCGTGTCGAACCTGCTCACCTTCGCGCGTCAACAGCCGGTTGAACGGGCCAACGCCCAGCTGAATGACATCGTGGCGGATACGCTCGAACTTCGGCGGTACGCGCTGCGCTCGGCCGACGTGATGGTCACAGTCGCCCTCGACCCCAACCTTCCGCCCACCTGGGCCGACCCCCTGCAACTCCAGCAGGTGGTGTTGAACCTGCTCGTGAATGCCGAGCAGGCGCTGGCTGACATGGACGGCGACCGCCGCATCGAGATCCGGACCTCCATCGATGGGGCCGGCACCCAGATCCGGCTCGCGGTGAGCGACAACGGGCCCGGCATTCCCCGCGAACAACTCGACCGCATCTTCAATCCATTCTACACCACCAAGCCCGTGGGCCAGGGGACGGGGTTGGGGCTCAGTATCTCGGACGGCATCATTCGCGAGCACGGTGGACGCATACGCGTCGAGTCCGTGCCCGGCGCGGGCGCGACGTTCGTGGTGGAACTGCCCCACGTGCAGGCGACCCCTCCCACACCCGACGCAATCGTCGCGGCGAGCCGGCCGGCAACGGGCCGGCGAATACTCGTGGTAGACGACGAAGGGGCGATGCGATCGGCCATCGCGGGGTTCCTGCAGTCGCTGGGTCACCACGCGGACAGCGCCCCGGATGCCGCGGCGGGGCGGGCGCTTCTCGGGACAAGAGAGTATGATGTGGTGTTGCTGGATCTCCGCATGCCGGGCCTCGGCGGTGAGGCGCTGTACCGTGAGCTGTGCCAGGACGACCCGTACCACGCCAGCAGAGTGGTGTTCGTCACGGGCGATCTGCACAGCGAAGCGGCGCGTCGTTTTTTTGCCGAGGCGGGTCGTCCCGTCATTGCCAAACCATTCGAACTGGACGATTTCGCTGCCGTGCTAGCCAGCGTCACCTGATGGCAAAGATCCTCATCGTCGACGACGAACCGGACATCCGCTCGGCCATCGGGCGGTACTTTGCGCGCTCGGGACACGACATCCTGCGCGCCGGTACCGGCGAGGAGGCGGTGCTCCTGGTGCAGGCGGAACGTCCGGCCGTGGTGCTGCTCGATCTCTTCCTGCCGGACATCTCGGGCTTCGAGGTGCTCGAACGCACGCGTGAGGAACGACCCGTCATCATCATGATCACCGGACACGGCGACATTGCCGCCGCCGTGCACGCCATGCAGGCTGGGGCGGAGGGCTTCCTCACCAAGCCGGTGGAACTTGCGCACCTGGGCGCCGTGGTGGACCGCGCACTCGAGAAGGCACAGCTGCGTGAGCTGAGCCGTGCAACGCTGGCGCGCTCGGTGCGCACGGGTGCGGACATGCTGCTCGGCTCATCGCCGCCAATGCGTGAACTGGCTGAGCAGATCGAGCTGCTCGCGCGCAGTGAGCGCACCGTGGCGCTGCTGGTGGGCGAGCAGGGCGTGGGCAAGGCGCGCGTGGCGCGCGCCATCCATGCGTTGAGTGCGCGCGCTGGCCGGCCCTTTCATGAGCTGGTGTGCGGACTGCGACCGGTCGAGTTGCTCGACACGGAGTTGTTCGGCATCGAGGCAGGGCAGGGCGGTCCGCTGCCCGGGTTGTTCGAGGCCGCCGAGGGCGGGACGCTCTTTCTCGAGGAAATTTCCGACCTTCCCTCCATCCTCCAGCCAACGCTGCTGCGCGCCATCGAGATGCGGCGCGTGCGCCGGACGGGTGGCACGCGTGAGATGCCGGTAGACGTCCGGCTCATTGCGGCCACAGTGCGGGATCTGGCCACCGAGGTCACGGAGCAGCGTTTTCGCGAAGACCTCTATTATCGCCTCGGTGTGATGCCGCTCCACCTCCCGCCGCTCCGCGCACGCGCGCCGGAGGACCTGCGCGAAACAGTCGCGGCCCTCGTGGCCGAGTTGCGCCATGGACTCCCCGACGCGCCGTCCGAACTGACCGACGAGGCACTCGACGTCATCGGGCACTACCCATGGCCCGGGAACGTGCGCGAATTGCGAAACGTTCTCGAGCGCGCGCTGATCCTGTCGCGTGGTGCCTCTGTTGTCGACGTGACCAGGCTGCCAGCCGAAGTGCGGGGCATCGAGAACGACGCGGGCCTTCCTCATGTGGCGCAGTCCCTCGAGGACGTGGAACGCGGGCACATCGAGCGCACGTTGCGCGCCCATGGACACAATCGCACGCGCGCGGCTCGGGAGCTGGGTATCTCCCGCGCCACGCTCATCAAGAAGATCCGCGAGTTCGGACTCGGCGAACGTCCGAGCGCTGGATCCCTGTCCGGAGGCGAGAACCGATGACCGAGCCGGCCCAGTCCGATTCCATGCGCTGTCGCGCGTGTGGCAACGAGGAGCGAGCCTCCGAGGGATACCCGTGCGTGAACTGCGGCACCTTCATCTGCGTGATCTGCAACTTGCGTGGCGTGATCACGTGCCGCGCGTGTACCGACGCCGAGACGCTGCCGCAGAAATGAGCGGGCGGTTTCCAAGGGCGATCGCGGCATGACGTCATTCATCGACAGCGGGCTCGTGGTTGGCCATGCCACCGACGTGGACGGGGCGACTGGATGTACCGTGGTGCGTGGCGCGAACGGCCCGTTTCGCTGCGGTGTCCACGTGGTGGGGCGCGCAACCGGAACGCGTGAGCTCGCACTGCTCGATCCGGGTCACCTCGTGGATCGCGTCGACGCCATCCTGCTGTCGGGTGGATCGGCGTACGGGTTGGACGCGGCGGCCGGCGTGATGCGATGGATGGAGGAGCGTGGACGCGGCTATCCCGTGGGCGATGGCCTCGTGGTGCCCATCGTTCCCGCCGCGGTGATCTTCGACCTCGCGCCGCTGGGTCGGTTCGACGCGCGTCCCACACCGGCCATGGCCTACGACGCGTGTGAGCGCGCCACCGACGGACACGTGGCGGAAGGGTCCGTAGGGGCCGGCACGGGCGCCATGGTGGGCAAGATTGCCGGCCCCGCGTCAGCCATGAAGGGCGGCATCGGTATCGGTTCCGCTACCGCTGGAGCGGTGGAGGTGCGCGCGCTGTCCGTGGTGAATGCGCTCGGCGACATTCGCGACGCGGCTGGAAGCATTGTGGCCGGTGCGCGTGATGCCAGGGGGCGGTGGCTCGATTCGCGGGCGTGGATCGCGCGGGGCGACGACGGGGCCCGGCGATTCGATGCTCTGGCGGGTCGCAGCACGACGCTCTGCGTGGTGAGCACCAACGCCGCGTTGACGCGCGTGAGCGTCACGGCGCTGGCGCGTGCGGCGAGTGCCGCACTCTTCCGGCGCATCACGCCCGTTGGCACCATCTTCGACGGCGATATTGTATTTGCCACGGCGCCTGCCAGTCATGGTGTCGAGGCCTCGCCGGCGCAGGTGGAGACCCTGGCGGTGCTGGCGCTCGAGGAGGCCATTGAACGGGCCGTCAGCACGCTGGCACCGGGCGACGTCGTGCGTCGATGACGGAGGAGTTGCCGGAAGAGCCAACAGAGGAGTTTCCCCGGGTGGTGGTGCGCTCACCCATCGCGACACTGTTCGCCGAGCCGCGCGTGGCCAGTGCGCCCATCTCGCAGCTGCTGGCCGGCCGCATTGCGGAGGTGCTCGAGGAGCGCGACGACTGGCTCCGTATTCGCGGGGCAGACGCCTACGAAGGGTGGATGCATCGTGGGTACGTCGAACGCGCACCAATGCACGCGTCCGGTGCGGAGGCTGGCACGTCGCCGCGCTTGTCGCTCGGTTGCGTGACGGTCACGTCATCCGGGGCACGGCGGCAGATGCCGCTGGGTACGCTCCTTACCGCTGACGAGCAGGTGACCGCGGGTGCGGTGATTCCCGCCTCGGAGCAGGTGCTGCACTTTCCCACGACCGCGCAGGCAATCATACGAAGCGCGTTGACGTACTTCGAGGGCACGAGCTACGTGTGGGGCGGCGTTACCCCGTGGGGCTGCGACTGCTCCGGCCTCGTGCAGAGTGTCTACTGGCTGCACGGCGTGCAACTGCGGCGAGACGCGTGGGAGCAGGCCGGCCAGGGCGTGGAGGGCAGCGGCGGGTTGCTGGACGCGGAGGCAGGCGACCTGCTGTTCTTCTCGGACCGGGTTGATCAGTACATCACCCACGTCGCCATCGCGATGGGCGGCCAGCGGCTCGTGCACCTGGCACTCGGCCGCGGCGGCTTTGCCGTGGAGGCACTCGGCAATGCGGATGACCTCTACGTGCAGAAGCTTCGGGAGCGATTCGTGACCGCACGGCGCCTTCTCGAGCTCCACCCGTCCCGGCCCTGAGGTGTGTGTGGAGGTGGGAGTGCACCGTCTCCTTCCTCAGCTCATCAGCACCGGAGTGCGCGAGACCGGCGCTGCGGCAGTCGGTCGAACCTGCACTGGCACTTCGGCATAGGTGGTTCCGTCGAGACCCACGCGCATGACGTAGCGGCCTGCAACGTCGAGCGGCAGGTCGAGCTGCGCGATGAGTGGAAAGTCCATCTCCACCACGCCGCCGGGAGGCGCAACCACGCCCAGCTCCCCATCGCTGCTCCACAGTTCGGAACCGCTCGGACTCATCCATTGCAGCGTCACGCGATGCGTGCCGGCGTCGGACGGCACGCCCTTGAGGTGCACCACGAGCGTGGCGCGCGGATGCATCGACGGCAGCGCATTCACCTGCAGCGCATCGAAGACACCGAGGATGTTGAGCTTTCCTTCCTGCGACACGTTCGCCGCGTCGGCGAACAGGGCAAAAGTCATGTGCATCGTGAATAGTAGAAGTGGACACTGCGGTTTGAAACACCCCGCCGCTCGCCTAACTTTGAGGGATGGCTTCTTCTGTGTATGTGACCACGGCCCCGGAGCGGGCGCCGGGCGCCCCATCAGGTCTGTCTCTCACCGACGTCCTGCTCCTGTGCATGGCCCTGATCTGGGGCCTCAATTTCATCGTCGTGAAGTTCGCCACCGGCGTATTCGCGCCGCTTGCGTTCACCAGCGTTCGTATCTTCGTGGCCGTCCTCCTGCTGTGGGGCATCTTTCTCGCACGCCGGCTCGCCCTGCCCAGTCGCCGCGATGTGGTGATCTTGCTTGCGCTGGGTATGCTCGGCAACGGCCTCTACCAGATCCTGTGGGTGGAAGGAATGGCGCGCACGCGTGCGAGCGATGCCGCGCTCCTGGTGGCCGCGTCACCCGCAGTCATCGAGATCATCGGCTGGGTGCGCGGCCATGAGCGGGCGGGCGCGCGCGGCATCGGCGGCATCGCACTCTCGCTGGTGGGCATCGGGCTCGTGGTGTCGGGCGCGGCAACTGCCGCCAAGGGTCAGTCCACGTTCGTCGGCAACGCGTTCATCCTCTCGTCGGTTGTCTGCTGGTCGTTCTATTCCGTGCTCCTGAAGCCACTCACGCAACGCGTGGACGGGCTCACACTCTCCGCGGTGACCATGACCGGCGGGCTCGCCGCGCTGCTGCTCGCCTCCGGTCCGTCCCTCCGTGCCACGCGATGGGCCGCCGTTCCCACAATCGGGTGGGTGGCCGTTGCCTACAGCAGCGTGTTTGCGCTCGTCATCGCCTATCTCTTCTGGTACCGCGGCATTTCCGTACTCGGACCCACGCGTGCATCCATGTATTCCAACCTCCAGCCACTCGTGGCCATGATCGCGGCGTGGGCGCTGCTCGGTGAAATGCCGCGTGCCATGCAGGTCATGGGCGCGGCGTGCATCATCGGCGGACTGCTGCTCACGCGGCTGCCGGTGGACCAGGCATTGGTGGCGCACGAATGAAGGTCGTCCTGTTCGACATCGACGGCACGTTGCTCTGGACCGATGGCGCGGGTCGTCGTGCCGTGCACCAGGCCATGAAAGACGTGTTCGGCACGATGCCGGCCGACGGCCTGGAATTCGATGGAAAGACGGACCCGCAGATCGTGCGTGAGCTCATGCGCCACAGCGGCGTGGCAGATGACACCATCGACGCCCGGCTCCCCGAGGCGATCGACCGGTACATCGCGCTGCTGGAGGGCGAACTCGCCGGAGCAGACCATCGCGACAAGACCTTTCCCGGCGTGGCGCCGCTGCTGGATTCACTCGACGGCCGCGATGACGTGCTCCTGGGATTGCTCACGGGCAACGTGCATCCGGGTGCGATGGCGAAGCTGAGTGCGGTCGGCCTTGCGCACGATCGCTTTCGCGTGGGCGCATTCGGCTCGGATCACGCCGCTCGGCCGGCGCTCCCCGCCATCGCGCGCACGCGTGCCGAAGCCCTGCTCGGGTACGCCGTACCTGGTGGTGACGTCGTCATCATCGGGGACACGCCGGCGGACATGAGCTGTGGCAACGACATCGGCGCACGGGCCATCGGCGTTGCAACCGGCCGGTACTCGGTGGAGGACCTCCGCGCGTGCCGCCCCGCTGCCGTGTTCCAGGATCTGTCCGACACCGTCGCCGTCGTCCATGCCATCCTCGGGGACTAGCTGATGCTCGAGGTGGAGCTCAAGAGCGTGGTGGACGACATGACGCGCCGCCGAGCCGCGGTCGAAGGGGCAGGCGCCACGCTCGTGTTCGATGGCCGGCTCGAGGACCGCCGCTACGACAGCCCAGACCGCGCCCTGACCGCGCGCGACCACGTGCTGCGCGTGCGGGTGTACCGCGATGCGCACGGTTCGCGGGCGCAACTCGACTTCAAGGGGCCCACGCAGCGCGACGACGGCTACAAGGTGCGGGAAGAGATCGAGTCGCACGTGTCCGATGCCGATGCCCTCGTTGCCATCCTCGATCGACTCGGCTACGTGGTGACCATCGCGATCGACAGGGACATCGTGCAGTATGAACTGGGAGGTGCGATGATCCGCTTCGAGAAGTATCCGCGCATGGACGACCTGGTGGAGGTGGAAGGTTCCCGCGACGCGATCGAGCGTGCCATCGCCACGCTCGGCATGCCGCGCGCGGGGTTCCTCACGGACCGGCTGCCCGATTTTGCCCGCCGGTTCGAGGAGCGCACGGGAGCGCGCGCTGCGGTCTCACACGCCGCGCTCGCCGGCGACGAACGATACGACGTGTCGAATGCCTGACGAGCGCGGACTGCCCGAGTTGGCGCGGTCGCTCCGCTCGCTCGGCGACCTGGGCGATGCATCCACACAGGCAGCGCACGGGGCCATCTTCGTTCCCCTGCTCGAGGCGCGTGCACGGGCAACCGGCTCCTCAACGGAAGCCGTGCTGTCCGCGCTGCGTGGAGATGCGCTGTCCGCGCGGATGGAGGCGCTCGCGGTGGACGCCGCGCTGCACGGCATCGAGCAACCTGCGCTCGCCAGGGCACTCACCGCGCGCGTAGGCGAGTTGATGGAACCACTCCGCGCCACCCTGCTGCACCTCGACGTCATGGCACCCGGCGCCCGCGAAGGGGACCAGGGTTGGGATGCATGGGTGACTCAGCTGCGGCTCGTCTTTGCGGCGGCGGACATCGCCTGTCGCGAGCTGGCGAGCCTGGTGGCTACAAAGGCCACGAGCGCAACGATTCCGCGCTGGTTCGAACGGTCCCCACGATGATCGTGGGCATCGGCATCGACATGGTAGAGGTCGAGCGGATGCGCACCCTCATTGAGCGCAAGGGTGAACGCGCCCTCGCTCGGCTGTTCACCGAGGGCGAGATCACGTATTCCCGCACACATCCCGAGCCGGAACGCCAGCTCGCAGCCCGCGTGGCGGCCAAGGAGGCGGCGTACAAGGCGCTGTCCGGCAACGACCTCGCGAAGGCCATCGGGTGGCGCGAACTGGAAGTGGTGTCGCGGCGTGGGCATGCTCCTGACCTCGTACTGCACGGCCGCGCGCAGACCCGCGCGAACGAGTTGGGTGTGCACCGCGTTCACCTGTCCATTACGCATACCGAGCGCATGGCTGCGGCGTACGTGGTGGCAGAGTCACTGGCGTAGGTCTGGCGTTCCGAAATGCCCGCATCTATCCTGCCCCGTGCAATCCCGATATATTTCCTCGGCAATGAGAATCACGCCCTTTCTCAACCGTTTTGTGTTGCTTGCGGCCCTGTGCGCCGCTCAGGCCGCAGCTGCCCAGGAGCATCCTGCGCGGCGTGTTGCGAGTATCGTGAGTGTTGCGGTGGAGGAGTACGGCAAGGCTGTTGATGCGCGGGGCCGGCTCATCAGCGCGCAGGAATTCCAGGAGACGAACGACTTCCTGGCCGACGCCCGCAAGGCCGCCGAGCGATTGTCGGGAGCGAATGCCGTCGCGGCGCGCGCACTCCTGGATTCCGTTGCGGACGCGGTGCGCAACAAGCGCCCGCCTGCCAGCCTGGACTCGCTGGAGCAGCGGTTTGCCGCGCTCCTTGGCAATGAGGCCAAGCTCGAACTGCCCAGTCAGCCGATAGACCTCGCAGACGGCAAGGCCATCTACCAGCGGTCCTGCGCTCAGTGTCATGGCACGTTGGGCCTGGGTGACGGATCAGTGGGGGTAACGCTCAATCCCCATCCCCCAGCCATTGGCACCGCTACGCTGATGAATGGCGTCAGTCCCGCCCTCGTGTACCGGGTGATGTCGGTGGGTATCTCCGGTACGACGATGGCGGGCTTCGGCAACGTGCTGACGTCCGCGCAACGGTGGAACGTGGTGGCCTATGTGAACGGCCTGCGTGCCACGCGCGCGCAGCAGCTGGAGGGTGAAGGCCTGTTCACGCAGCGGTGTGCATCGTGTCATGGCGTGGTGGGTGCGAGCGATGGGCCCCTGGCGCGCTCGCTCACCAAGCTGCCTCCCGAAATCGGCACGGTGGCGTGGCAGGTGGAGCGCAGTGACGAGCAGATTGCCGCGGTGGTGCTCGGCGGCATCGCGGGTTCGGCCATGCCGCCCGCCCGGGACCTGTCTGGTTCGCAGGTGGCGAGTGTGGTGTCCTACATTCGCACGCTTCCCCTGAAGGAGCGCAATGCGGCCGCACTGGCCGCCGGTGCGGACAGCACGAGCGCAACGTCGGCTGCGCGAAACGTGCTGGCGCAGCTCGAACAATCCCTGAACGCGGCGCGAACGGGGCGACCCGGCGACGCAGGGGACAAGGCCTTCGACGCCTACATCGCGTTCGAGCCCATCGAGGGCCCTGCGCGGGCGAAGAATCCCGGCCTCGTGGTGTCGATGGAACGGCAGTTCGCCGAATTCAAGGCGGCCGTGCGGTCGAGCAACCTGCGCGACGCGGAGCACCTGCGCGATGCCATCGAGGCCTCGCTGCCGGAAGTCGTTGCACTCACGGCACCGTCAGGAAGCGGCACCGAGGCGTTCTGGCAGTCGTTCCTCATCATCCTGCGTGAAGGCTTCGAGGCCATCCTCGTCGTCGGCGCGATCGTGGCGTTCCTGCTCAAGACGGGACACAAGGAGCGGCTGCGCAGCATCTGGATGGGTGTGTTCTACGCACTCCTTGCGAGCGCCGGCACCGCCGTGCTCCTCAAGACGCTCCTGGCCGCGGTTCCGGCGAGCCGCGAGATCATCGAGGGAACAACGCTGCTGCTGGCCGTGGCGGTGCTCTTCTCCGTGAGTTACTGGCTCATCTCCAAGGTGGAAGCGGCCAAGTGGCAGCAGTTCATCAAGGAGAAGGTCGGTGCCGCGCTCGATCAGGGCGGCGGCCGTGCACTGATGTTCGTCGCGTTCCTTGCCGTCTACCGCGAGGGAGCGGAGACCGCGCTGTTCTACCAGGCGCTGTTCAACGAGGGGCCGAATGTGGTGCTGCCCCTCTCCCTTGGCATCGTGGCGGGCTTCATTGCGCTGGCGATCATCTTCACGCTGTTCTACCAGTATGGTGTGAAGATTCCGCTTCGCCCGTTCTTTTCGGTCACGAGCGTCCTGCTGTACTTCATGGCGTTCGTGTTCATGGGCAAGGGCGTGCGTGAACTGCAGGAGGGGAACGCCATTTCGCTGTCCTCCATCGCGGGCTTTCCACATATCGAGTGGCTGGGCCTGTATCCGAGCTGGGAAGGCGTCCTGGCGCAACTCACGCTGCTGCTCCTCTTCGTCTTTGCGGTGCTGAAGACGTTCTGGCCCAAGCGGTCGGTCACGCTGCCCACGGTCATGCCCGCACCGCAGCCAGCGCC
>JAYVNZ010000272.1:0-9200 GCA_043758185.1 Gemmatimonadaceae bacterium
GTGCGAACGCTGCTCGCCGACTTTGAATCGGTGGACGCTGCCGCGCACGCCGTATCGGACATCATCGCTACCGGCATCGTCGCCGCGGCCATGGAAATGATGGACAACGCCGCGATCCAGGTGGTGGAGGCATCCATCTATGCCGCTGGATACCCCGTCGATGCCGCGGCCATCCTGCTCATCGAGCTGGACGGCGCGGCCGCGGGGCTCGATGAGGATGTCGCGCGCGTCGTGCAGTTGTGCCAGTCCGCCGGCGCGCGGGCCGTGCGTGTGGCCACGGATCCGGCAGACCGTGCGCGGCTCTGGCAGGGGCGCAAGAAGGCGTTCGGTGCCATGGGTCGCGTGTCACCCCACCTCGTGGTACAGGATGCGGTGGTGCCTCGTACTCGGCTGCCCGATGTGCTGGCCGACATCCACCGCATCGCCGCGCGTCAGGGCGTGACTGTCTGCAACGTGTTCCACGCGGGCGACGGCAACCTGCATCCCAACATCGGCTACGACGCAAACAACGCCGACGAGTCCGCGCGCGTGCATGCGGCCATGACGGAGATCATGCAGGTGTGCGTCGATGCAGGAGGCACCATCACCGGCGAGCACGGCGTGGGCCTGGACAAGCTGCCGTACATGGAGTCGCTCTTCAGCCCGGTCACCCTGTCCGCCATGTGCGCGCTCCGCAGCGTGTTCGACCCGGAGCAGCGCGCCAACCCGGGCAAGGTGGTTCCCGTGCACCGGTGCCGTGAGTGGTTCGCTGCGCCAGCAGCCCGTGCGAATCGCCCTCGGTGACACAACACGTCCGCGCCGACGTGGCTGCGATCGCGGATCGCGTGCGCACGGCCTGCGCACGCGGCACGACGCTGCGCGTCACCGGCGCCGCAACGTGGCTCGACGCAGGCCGGCCGTGCGCCGCCGAGGAACGTCTCGCACTCGATACGCTCTCCGGCGTTGTGGCATACGAGCCAGGCGACCTCACGCTCACCGCGCTCGCAGGAACGCCTCTCTCTGTCATCGGGGACCTCACGGCGTCCGAAGGCCAGTGGCTCACGCTGGACCCGCACGGAAGCCCGCACGGTACCATTGGCGCCACGGTGGCCACTGCGTCATGGGGTCCGCTCGCATCGGAGTTCGGCACGCCGCGCGACCATGTGCTGGGCTGCGAGTTCGTGACGGGCGCCGGGGATGTCGTGCGCGGCGGTGGTCGCGTCGTCAAGAATGTCGCGGGATTCGACCTCGTTCGCCTGGTGATCGGTGCATGGGGTACGCTCGGCGCCATCACCGAGGTCACCGTACGACTCCGCGCCAGGCCCGAGCACGACGCGACGCTGGCCATCACCACGGGGAACGTTCCCTTGGCCGACCTGGCCAGCCAGGTCCGCGCATGGACTCACGGCAGCGCCTTCAGGCTGCTTGCGGTGGAGTTGCTGTCTCCTTCGCTCGCACAACGACTCACAGGCCATGCGGAGGAGTTGTTGCTGGTCCGCATTGGCGGCAACGGCACATATGCCAGGGCCGCACTCGATGCAGTCGCCGCACTCGGTCCCACGCGCGATGTTGGACACGGCGTCTGGAACCTCCTGGCGCGAGCCGAGCCGGACGAGGCGCTCGTGTTTCGAGTGAGTGCGCTGCCCTCTCGAATCGGCCAGGCATTTTCCTCGGCGACGGCACTCGCCGAGGAGCTGGGCGGATACGCGCATGCGACTGTGACACGCGGTATCGCACGATGCGTGGTACCTGCGCCGGCGGGACCACAGGCCATGGATCACCTGCGTGAACGGCTGTCGATCCTCTCGTGCGATCTTACCATAGTGGGCGAACGGCTCCCCACGCCGCTCTGGGATGCACTGCATCGAACCCGATCCACCGACACATTGTCGCGGCGTGTCAAATCGGCATTCGATCCCGCGCACGTGCTCAATCCTGGTATTCTGGGCAACGCATGAGTCAGGGCATCGGACGTTCCACGCCATGTGTCATTCCGGGCACGCCGCTCGCGGATGCACGCGCGGGTCTCGATGCCTGCGTGCATTGCGGCTTCTGCCTGCAGGCCTGCCCAACCTACCTGGTGCTGGAGGACGAGAACGACAGCCCGCGCGGTCGCCTGGACCTCATGCGCGCGCTCGTGGATGGGTCGCTGCCCCTGCATGACCCCGATGTGCGCACGCACATCGACAGGTGCCTCGGCTGCCGTGCATGCGAGACGGCATGTCCTTCCGGTGTGCCGTACGGGCACCTGCTCGAGGCGACTCGCGCCACGCTGACCGCCGAGCGAGCCAATCCTGCCATCGTGCGGTTGATCCTGTTCGCTTTCGCGAGACCTGCCCTGCTCCGCATGGCCATGCTCGGCGGTCGTATCACGCGTGCGTTGCGGCTCTCCCGTCTGCTGGCGCGCCTCCCGGGGCGCCTGGGTTTTGCCATGGCAATGCTCGAGTCCACCCGGTCGCCGTTACCGCGTCGTCGCTATCAGCCGCGCTCGGACGGGGCACGAGGCACCGTCGCTGTGCTGCAGGGCTGCGTGATGGACGGGCTGTTTGCCGACACCAACCGTGCAACCGCGCGCACGCTGCTGGCGAACAACTACTCTGTCGTGGCCGCACCTGGCCAGCAGTGCTGCGGCGCGCTGCACGCGCACGCGGGTGACCTCGCAACGGCACAGCGGCTTGCGCGCGGCAACATTGCCGCGTTCGAGGCAAGTGGTGCAGACGCCATTGCCGTGAATGCAGCCGGTTGCGGCGCCATCATGAAGGAGTACGGCCTGCTGCTCGCCGATGACCTGGCGTGGCAGGAACGTGCGACACGATTTGCCGCACGCGTGCGAGACATCAGCGAGCTCCTCGCATCCGCGGGCCCTCGGCCGGGCGCGGCGGTTGCGGTGACCGTCACGTACGACGCACCGTGTCACCTGCTCCACGCGCAACGCATCGCGGCGCCACCGCTGCGCGTACTCGCAGCAGTGCCCGGTCTGGTGCTGTTGCCGCTCGCAGAGAGTGAGCACTGCTGCGGCAGCGCGGGCATCTACAACCTCGTGGAGCCCGAAACGAGCGAGCGCGTCCTCGATCCCAAGCTGCGCCACATCGCCAACACGGGTGCAACCCTCGTTGCGACGGGCAATCCCGGCTGTCACATGCAGATTGGCGCAGGATTGCACCAGGCAGGCATGATCGCGCGTGCCATACATCCGGTGGATCTCCTGGACGCCTCGTACGCCGCAGAGGGATCGTAGCGGCCCGCAGCGCGTCACGGCATGCTTCCGTCCGCGTGGCCCATGGCGCGTGTCGGGAACGTTCAGTTACTTACTCTCATGCTAGATGCGGTGCTCGTGGAATGGGAGAATGTGCTCGTGGATACGAGCAGCGTGCGCCGCGATGCGCTCGTGCGCGCATTCGCTGAGGAAGGGCTCGAGTTCGATGCGGCCCGCTGGACTGCAGATAGTCCCGGTCATCCGCTGCACGGCGCGATTGCGTCTGCGCTGGCCCACACCGGCCTCACGGACGACACGCTCACCGACCTGCTCGTGATGCGGGCGGGCCGCGCATTCGCTGAACGACTTGGCAAGGGCTTTTTGCTGGTGCCCGGCGCGCGTGAATTCCTCGAGCGGCTGCAGGTGGGCACTACACTCGGCATCGTCTCGTCTTCCACACGCGCCGAGACGGATTTCGTGCTTCGGCTCGCCGGTCTCGACGCCATGGTTTCCACGATCACCTGCGCTGAGGCCGCCGAGCAACCGCGCGCCTCGTACGAGCGGACCATTGCCCACCTGACGGCGCGGCAGCAGGCGCGGAAGCATCGCATGGTGGCCGTGGCCCACGCGGCCCCCGCGCTTCGCGGTGCCCGCGCGGCTGGCATTCGCACTGTGGCAGTAGGTGCGCCCGCGCATGAGGCACTCGAGGCGGACGGCGCGCTCCGCAGCATCGAGGGCCTGACGCTTGCGGACCTGGCCAGGGTCGTGGGGCTCAGCACGCCGGAGTGCATGTCATGAGCGCTGGACATGCGCCGAGTGCAACGCGAGGTGAGGTGGGCGGACGCAGCGTCGTACTCGCATACGGCAGCGTAGCGGCGGAATACGAAGCACTGCAGTCCCGATCGGCTCTCTTTGATCGGAGTCATCGCGGGCGCATTCGCGTCATTGGCGAAAAGGCCGCGGAGATGGTGGCGGGCCTCGTGACCAACGACGTCGCCGGCCTGGTTCCCGGCCAGGGTTGCTATGCCGCCGCACTCACCGCGAAGGGCAAGATCGTGGCGGACGTCCGGGTGTTCATCGCCGAGGGGAGCGTGCTCGTGGACGCACCGCCGCGCGCGGCAGTGGCGTGGGCGGCCATGGTCAGGAAGTTCGTCAATCCCCGCCTCGCCGCACACCGGGACGAGAGTGGCTCGCTGCGCGACCTCGGTATCTTCGGCGCGACATCACGACATGTGGTTGCGGCGCTGACGGGTGTGCCGCCTGCGGCGCTCCTTGCCCTTCCACCGTATGCGCACGTGACGGTCGAGATCGATGGTCGCACCGTGCTCGTCATGAAGTCGCCAGATCTGGGGGTGGAAGGTTACGAGCTCCTCGTGGAGACGGAGCAGTTCGACGCAACGTGGACGAGGGCTGTGGAGGCCGGCGCAACGCCAGCCGGTCTGGAGGCATGGGAGATCGCACGGGTGGAGGCGGGTCGGCCCGAGTGGGGACTCGACATCGATGATACGACCATCCCGCAGGAAGCCAACTTCGACGAGCTGCATGCCATCTCGTACACCAAGGGCTGCTACGTCGGGCAGGAAACGGTTGCACGGCTCCATTTTCGTGGGCACGTGAACAAGCACTTGCGCGGGGTTGTCGCCGCGGGGCTGGATGCTCCTCCCGCTGGCGCGACGCTGCACGACGAGGCAGGTGTCCAGGTGGGCGACGTGCGGAGCACGGTTCGCTCTCCTCGACTGGGCGGGGTGGCACTCGCCATGGTCAGGCGAGAAGTCCAACCCGGCACCGCGCTGCTCGCCCGGTGGCTGGATGGTGATGCGCCCGACGGCGGCGTGCGCGAACAGCGCGTCGAAGTCTCCGCACTGCCTTTTCCATCACCCTGAGCATGCCGACGGCACTGGTCACCGGGGCCACGGGCCAGGTGGGCATGCATGTCGTGCAGCGGTTGCAGCGCGATGGATGGAATGTCCGCGCGCTCGTCCGTGAGCCGGCGACGGCGGAGTCGTTGCGCGAGGCGGGTGTCGCACTCGCGACGGGAAACGTGCTGGACGCTGCCAGCTTCACGCGAGCCGCACGGGATTGCGACGTGGTGTTCCACGCTGCGGCTGCAGTCACTCCTGCGGGCGGATGGGAGGCATTTCAACGCCCTAATGTTGAGGGGACGCGCAACGCCATCGCTGCGGCCGTCGCGTCAGGATCGCGCCTGGTGCATGTGAGCAGTGTTGCGGTGTATGGTGGTGCCGCGCGCTACAGGGATGGCGTGAAGACCAGCGAAGATGAGCCCCTTGCCCCGCTGTCGGAGCGTGCATGGTACGCACGATCGAAGCGGGAGTCCGAGACGCTCGTGCTCGATGCGCACCGCGAGGGACGCGTCTGGGCGACCGCGGTGCGTCCTGATGTCATTTACGGACGGTACGACCGCCAATTCGTTCCACGCCTCGCGCGAATGCTTCGGCATGGCTTCGCGCCCATCATTGGCGGTGGGCACTCCACCATGGCCATCGTGCACGCCGACAACGTGGCCGACGGTATGGTGCGTGCAGCGGTCACCGACGCCGCCGGCGGTCGCGCATACAATCTTGCCAACGATTACGACGTCACGGTCTCGGACTTCCTTCGCCTGGCCGGTGAGGGTCTCGGCCGGCGGTTGCGCCGCGTGGTGGTGCCGTATGCGGTGGCAAAGGGCATCGAGCGCGCGAGCTTTCGCGTGATGCGGCTGCTCACCGGCAAGCGCATTTCCGGCGTGTCCTTTTCGGCCGTTGATTTTCTGGGGCGTGACAATCCGTTCACGTCAGAGCGCGCTCGCCTGGAACTCGGATGGAACCCGCGCGTACGACCGGAGGTGGGCGTGCCGGAGGCGTTCCGGTGGTGGGCGACGCAGGGCTGAATGAAGAACGGGGCGGTACACCCGAAGGTGTGCCGCCCCGCGCAAGCTGATGAAAATGCCGAAGATTACGGCTTCTTCTTCATGGCGCCCTTCATGGCGCCCTTGGCCTCGTCCATCTTCTTCATGGCGGTGTCCGTCTTCTTCATGGCGGTATCCATCTTCATGGCTGCCGTGGCGGAGTCTGCCTTCATCATGGTGTCCGGTGCCATTGCTGGTGCCGGTGCGGGTGCCATCGCCGGTGCGGCGGTGTCAGCCTTGGGGGTGTCCTTCGCGCTGCAGGCGGCGACGAGCACGACTGCGACAAGGGCCAGGCGCTTCATGTGTATCTCCTAATGGGTGTCGGTGAATGACGCGTTGGTCCGCGCACGTTCTCGGTGCCCGGCTTCATGCGGCGTGAAACTTAGAATTTCGGGCCCTCATGTCAAGAGTGGATTGACCCGCCTCAAGTGAAAGCGCCGCAACATCTTCGTCCGCGACCATGAGGATGTGCTCGACCCATGCATGATCAATTGCCGATGCTTCTCCGATGCTCACGGAGGATGGCATGATGGCAAAATCGTAACTCGTTGTACAATATATCTTTAGGAGCATCGCATTCCGCCGGCTCGCTCACGTCGTGGTGAGACGCGAGTTGGGAGTGTAGGTTGGACGTCGCCCCTCGCGCCCCGTCATGTCAAACCAAACTTCTTTCGAAAATCTCGGTCTCACGGACACCGGCGTCGTTCGCGGTGCCTGCCCGCACGATTGTCCCGACACGTGCGCCATGCTCGTGACGGTGGAAAACGGGCGCGCAATTCGAGTGGCAGGCGACCCGGATCATCCCGTTACCAAGGGATTTCTCTGCGCAAAAGTCAACCGCTATGTGGAGCGGACGTATCACGACGACCGCCTCACTACGCCAATGCGCCGAGCAGGGCCGAAGGGCAGCGGACAGTTCGAGGCAATCACGTGGGACGCGGCACTCGACGAGATCGCGACACGTCTTGGAGACATTGCGCGCTCCAGTGCAGGGCCGGAAGCCATCCTCCCCTACTCGTACGCTGGCACGATGGGCCTGGTGCAGGGCTCGTCCATGGACCACCGCTTCTTCCATCTGCTGGGCGCCTCGAAACTCGACCGCACGATCTGCTCGATGGCGGGCACCATCGGCATGCGCATGACGGTGGGCGCCAACGTGGGCGCGGACAGCGAAGGCGTGCCCGAGAGCGATTTCGTGCTGCTCTGGGGCACCAACACGCTCACGGCCAATCCACACCTGTGGCCGTTCATCCTGGAGGCGCGCGGGCGCGGCGCGCCGATCATCTGCATCGATCCCATCCAGACGCGGACAGCCATGCAGTGCGACGAATGGCTGCCGATCCGTCCCGGCACGGACGCCGCGCTCGCGCTGGGCATGATGCACGTGCTGTTCGCGCAGGGTCTCGAAGATCGGGAGTATCTTGAGCGACACACCCTCGGCCACGAGGCCATGCGCGAGCGCGCCGCCGAATGGACGCCAGCGCGCACGGCGGCGGTCACGGGGTTGTCGGAGGGAGTCATCACGTCGCTCGGGGCGCGGTTCGGTCGCGCCCGGGCCGCGTTCATTCGCGTCAACTACGGCTTGCAGCGCCACGCGGGCGGTGGCATGGCAGTGCGGACGATTGCGTGCCTGCCTGCTGTCGCGGGACACTGGCGGCGCGCCGGCGGCGGCGTCCAGCTCTCGACGTCGGCAAACTTCCAGTTCAACAAGGCGGCACTCGAGCGCGCCGACCTGGGTCCGCGCACGCGCACGATCAACATGATTCGCCTGGGCGATGCCCTTACCCAGCCGGATGCCGGCGTGGGAGGCCCGCCAGTGAAGGCGTTGATTGTGTACAACAGCAATCCCGCCGCCGTTGCGCCGGACCGCAATGCGGTGCTGCGCGGCATGGCGCGCGAGGACCTGTTTACCGTGGTGCTCGAACACTTCCAGACAGACACGGCCGACTGGGCGGACATCGTGCTGCCTGCCACCACACAGCTCGAGCACTGGGACATCCACTTCGCGTACGGCCATCACTACGTCACACTGAACCGGCCGGCGATCGCGCCGGTCGGCGAGGCCAAACCCAACAGCGAGATCTTTCGGCTGCTCGCCGCGCGGATGGGCATGATGGATCCCGCCATTCACGACGACGACCTCACGCTCATTCGTCAGGCACTTGCGTCGCAATCGCCGAAGCTACAGGGGGTCACACTCGACACGTTGCTCGCGCACGGGTGGACTCGGCTGAACGTGCCCACGCCATTCCTGCCCTATGCAACCGGCGACTTCCCTACGCCGAGCGGCAAGTGTGAATTCCACTCGGAGCGGATGGAGGCGCTGGGATTCGATCCATTGCCCACCTACATCGCACCGTACGAATCTGTCGAGCGCGATCCCGACCTCGTCGGGCGCTATCCGCTCACGCTCATCTCGTCTCCGGCGCACACGTTCCTGAACAGCACGTTCGTGAACGTGACGTCGCTGCGCCGCCAGGCGCACGAGCCGGAAGTGCTCCTCCATCCCGCCGACGCCGAGCGGCGCGGTATTTCGGCGGGTGTGATGGTAACGGTCCGCAACGACCGCGGTGCCTTCGTGGCCAGGGCGCGGGTGGAAGCGGGCATCCGCGAGGGTGTGGCGTGGGCGCCGTCCATCTGGTGGGCCAAGCTTGCGGACGATGGTGCCAACGTGAACCAGACCACGTCGCAGCGCATCACGGACCTGGGAAATGGACCCGTGTTCTACGATAACCAGGTCGAAGTGGAACTTCGCTGACCCGTTGGTTGCGCGGGCTTAGCGAAGTGACGCTTTTGCAACGCTGAGGCGCGGATGCAGGGGATCGGTGAGGTCCATCAGTTCCCATGGAATGGCGTGCGGTGCTGGTCCGCTCCTTTTCAGGACGCGCGCAGCCATCCGCGCGAACCGCCCGCCGAGCAGCCCCTCCATCCAGCCAACCGCGCCCACGTGGAATTCGCGCACCACGTAGTCATTGCCGTGGCATTGAGTTCGATCTCCGCGCAGAGTTCCTGGATGCGGCCCACACGCTCCCCGTTCACATCATGCACCTGGCGCCCCACGAGATGATGAAGATGTAGTTGGCGCGTCGTCATTTCCTGTCGCCCCGCGAGCCCGGGATC
>JAYVNZ010000273.1:0-1519 GCA_043758185.1 Gemmatimonadaceae bacterium
GATCTCGCACCCGATGGTCGTCTCCTTCTGCTCCAGGGTCCCGCTGCACTGCCCGCCACTTACCTGAATGTGATCACCAACTTCCCGCGCTTCGTCGAATAGAAGCTGAAGGCGAGCGCGCCGTAAGCGAATTCCGCCTCCTCACCGAATCCCTCGCCGACCGGTATGCCAGCGGCCATCTGGCGGCACTCGAGAATTCAAGTGCTACGCGCTCCGCTCATCATCGCCTGCTCGGACAACTCGCACTCCCCGTGCAGAAGAGCATGACGAAGGCCTCGTCGTTCAACCGCCAGCCTTCTGGCGCCCATTGCCAGACCGCATAGTAGGAGCCTCCAAACTCCGAAATTCCATCAGCCCGCCGCCGGCGTCCGACCCACCGACCGTACTCCGCGGCGGCGAGACCCGTCGCGCTGATGTCAATCGAGTTGGGAGTTCGGACATAGCCGCCGAACGCCGTGTCCGCGAACTGGCGATTGAGCTCTGCGTCCGTAGAGTCTCGGGAAAGCTGCGTGACCCGTCCGGCCCATAGTCCGCTGAACGTGGGCAGCATGCTCGCGACGACGCCTGCCGCATCGCGCCGAGCGATCGCAGCGTTGGAAACGGCGCGTATCACCTCGATCTCCGCGACGTCTGCCGAGTGCATCGGCGCGGGCGACACCGCCGCCGTATGGAACGCATGCCCAGGGCCTGCACATCCGGCCGCCGTGAACACGACCAGTGCGATGAAACGGCGCATGGCTCCTCCAAGAAAGGGACGAATGTCGAGCGAACGCCCTCAGTGGGCGTGCATCGGACAACATGGGGGAGCGCATCAATGTGCGATAGCGACCTTCGCCCCTCGCCGTCCATTTGTTCGTTGCTGGTATCCCGGCAGCCGGTGCGGTGGTATGTTCGCGTGCCTCTCCGTGCGGCAGTTGCTTGCCCCGCCTGCTGCCGCCCCCTCTCCGTGCCGACTTGCCAGACCTCGCGCGCGATGCGCTTCATGACCAACTCCAGATCTCGCTAGGCACGGCCTATACGGTCGGGCGGGAGCTCGGTGGAGGCGGGATGAGCCGAGTGTTCGTCGCGCGGGATGAGGCGCTCGGACGTGATGTCGTGGTCAAGGTGCTCGCCCCCGAGCTGGCGCAGGGCCTCAGCGCGGAGCGGTTCACGCGCGAGATCCAGCTCGCCGCCGCGCTCCAGGAGCCGCACATCGTCCCGGTTCACGCGGCGGGCGTGACGAGCGAGGGGCTGCCGTACTACACCATGCCCTACGTACGTGGTGAGTCGCTGAAGGGGCGCCGCGACGAGGGCCCGGTGCCCCTTGCCGAGGCGGTAACGATCCTGCGTGATGTGGCGACGGCGCTCGAATACGCGCACGGGCACGGGCTGGTGCACCGTGACATCAAACCGGAGAACGTGCTGCTCAGTGGCCGCACCGCCGTCCCGTGCTGTCGCACGACGGAGGTCAGCTTGCGTTCAGTGACGAGGGTGCTGGCAGCAGCATCAATTACACGGTGCGGTTGCGACACGCCGACGG
>JAYVNZ010000274.1:0-4711 GCA_043758185.1 Gemmatimonadaceae bacterium
CGTGTGACCGGGCTGGACGACCCCGCGCCGTTGCGCGGGATGTCAGGGGGGTGCCGAGTGCTACGGTCGCTTGGCCTTGAGGAGGTTGAGCACCGCGCAGAGCGCGGTGGCCTGCGCTTCGGCGTCTTCCTGAGTGCGCTCGGTGCGCGTGCCGTAGTAGACGCGGTGAAGGTATCCGCTCTTGCGGTGCTTGATGTTGATGGAGCGATTGGCGAGGTCGGGGATGACGCGCCATGGCCCCCTGCCCGGGTCCGTGCAATCGAGGCGACTGAGTTCGACGGGAAGCATGATCTCGTGTGGTGAAAGAGGACGATCTGTGTGGCGCCGGTGGTTGTGGTGTGCCCGGATCGCGTGGCGACCTTGGGGGTCAGACTTAAGATATTCTAAGCGCGGCGCTACGCCACGCTTTTTTTTGTAAACGTCCGTCCTTACGCGCTATCCCCTTGTGCACACACGGGGGAGACCATGCTGACCCGCGAAGTGCGCGCCTGGCGGCGAAGACGCCGCCTGCCTTAGCTCCCGTCCAAGCGTCACGATGCGCGCCCAGAACATGCCTCCAGGCGGAGAACGCCTGTCACCAGCGGCGCGGCGAGGGGCGTGGCGACCACCCGCACTCCGTGGCGTACCAGTGCTCCTCGGCTGTTGCGTCCCACGCGAATACGACGCCTAAGCAGCGCGAACGCTCGCGTCGTACCACGGCAGGTCTGCAGTGCGGAGCGCCTGGCATGCGGCGCTGCGCTTCACCTGACGCGGAGTGGGCGGCACGGAGCTGACTAGCAATTGCGAGTTTGCCCTGCGAAGCACCTGGCGGGGTGCGCCTCACCGGATGGGTTGCAACACCAGAATGGCGGACAGCAGCGAGGCGAGGATGGTGGGCGTCCCGTTGCTCGTGCTGCCGTACTGCGCGCGATGCGTGAACCCGTCGTCGTACCCTCGCTGGAGCGCCTGGCGAAAGTAGAAGTTGTAATCGCTCTGGTCCACGTCGCGACCGGCATAGCCGTAATTGGCGTCGCGGTAGGCGAACGTGCTCTGCGCGCTCGATGGGCTGTGGTCCTGCCTGTCGGCTTCGCCCGCGCGGTAACCCTGCGCATACCCGTTCTGCACCGCCTGCCGGAGGGCCTCGGCGCCGACCTGATTCGTCAGGCGATTGGCGCCATTCGCCACATAGCGGTACATGTGCGGCGCACTGACCCATGGATCCGTGGCGTAGGCGCGCGGGGCCAGCACGACCTGGAGCTGCTGGCGCAATTGCGCGGAGTACACCTGGTGGGCGCGGTACTGCGCCATGCGCCGCTGTTGCTGCAACTGCAGGTTCTGCTGCTGCGCGGCCAGCAGCTGCTGGTCGAGCTGGCGGCGGTATTCGGCAGCGCGCTGTTGCTGGACCTTGGCGCGTTGCCGTTGTTCCTGCTGCGACACCACAGCGTCGCGCTCGCCCCCCTGCCCGACCCGGTTGCCCTGCTGATTACTGTTGCCGTGGTCGCCCTTGTGTCCGCGATCCTGACTGTGCCCCTGCGCCGGCGCGCCCCGGGCGGCGCCAAGCAGGACTACAACAACAGTTACGGTGCGGATGTACATCATGCGAATTCCTGCGGTGGCGAGGACACTCACCGGGGGAGATCCGCGGCGTCGTTTGTCTACCACCGATTGAGAGGCAAGTTCAAGTCCGCGCGCCGCACCAGCATCCGGATGTCGCTCAGCGTGACGTCAACACGGCCGAGTACACGCGTACGTAGTCGACGAGCATGGTGGCGGGAAGGATTGCGTCGGAGAGTGGGTTACCGTCGAACGTACCGCCCACGGCCAGGTTCATGAGGACCGAGAACGGCTGGTCGAATACCCACGCTCCATGGCGTTCGACTTCCTGGCGTGACACCGTGTAGTGGAGGGCATTGTCGACATAGAAGCGCACAGCGGTTCCATCCCACTCCACCGCGAACAGATGGAAGCCGGCGGAGAAGCTGCCATTGTTCGCCAGCTGGATATCGTGAACGAAAGGGGTCTTTCCGGAGTAGCCGGGGCCGTGCACCGCGGAACTCGTGGAGCGCGGGTTGCTGCCGTGGTTCTCCATGATGTCCAGCTCCCCCTTCAGTGGCCACGGCGCGTCCGGATCGCGCGCGCCGAGCATCCAGAAGGCGGGCCATAATCCCTGGCCCTCCGGTAGCTGGATGCGCGCCTCCACCCTGCCCGGCTGGGCAAGGCGCTGTCGCCGGGCGATGAGCCGCGCCGAGGTGTAGCGGCAGGCGGCAGCCTGGCAGGTGAATCCCGGTGCGGCACGTCGTGCGATGATGGCCAGGTGCCCCTGCCCGTCGAGTGCGGCATTGGCCGTGTCGGCCGTGTAGGTCTCCTGTTCCTGGTTACCCCATCCGCAGATGCCTTGCTCGCATCCGTCGCCAGTCTGGTACGACCACGTCGAGCTGTCAGGGCGCGTACCGGCTGGACCATCGAACTCGTCGCTCCACGCGAGTCTCCACGGCGTGGTCACGTAGATGATGGGCCCCGGCGCGCGCGCGCACGACGCGGCGGCCAGTGCGAACGCGCAGGTGAACACGAGGGGCAACAGACGGGCGAGGCGCACAATGCGTGGGAGGAGGGTCATTCGGTACAGGGTGCCCAGAATACAGCGGAGGTCCGCGGAACGCCACTCGCCACGAGCTTGTCGCGCGAGCGACGCAGCCGTACGTTGTCCGCCAATGTCGCACACAGCTTTCGTCGACGCAGGCGGATGAGCCACCCCAGGACACTTGCGCTGGTGTCCGGGTACGGGCGCCGGCTGCTGTCGGCGCGAGACCCGGAACTCACCGACGCCGGCGTCGAGGGCGAGCTGGTGGTGGCGCGCGCCCGGGTGGCCCTCACGGTGCTCATCCTCGCAGTGCCCCTCACCGTGATGGTGGAAGAATCCGGCCAGATCGAGAACTGGGTGGGCCTGTTCGCCGCCACGTTCACGCTGCTGTTGAGCATTGCCGTCCTCAAGGCCGTCTCCAACGGCTGGCGTCCCCCCTGGCTGGGCTTTGCCACCTCGCTGTTCGACGTCACCATTGTGTCCTCGGTGCTCGCGAGCTTCCTGCTGATCGGCCCGCCGCACATGGCGGTGAACAGCCGCACCACGTTCGAGATCTACTTTCTGGCCCTCGGCGCCACCTGTCTGCGCTACGACCAGCGCATCTGCCTCATCGCCGGCCTGGCCGCGACCGTGGAGTATGGCGCGATCGTGCTCTTCACGGCGCATCGATGGGACCTGAATGCCACGGCGTTCGCGCCCTATCCGTACGGCACGTTCTCCTGGTCCGGCACGATTGGCCGCATGATTCTGCTGCTGGGCATGATGGTGTTGAGCATGACCATCGTGAATCGCAGCGAACGGCTCCGAGTGCTGTCCACGCACGACGTGCTCACGTCGCTCTACAACCGTGCGTATTTCATCGAGCGGCTGCGCGAGGAACTGTTGCGCGCCAACCGGTACGATCGCCCGCTCGCCGTCGCGATTGTCGACCTGGATCATTTCAAGGCGGTGAACGACGAAGGGGGTCATCACGCGGGCGATGCCGTCCTGCGCGTCGTGGCCCACCTCCTGCGCGGTGACATGCGGCGCACGGATATCGTCGCGCGCTACGGCGGCGAGGAATTCGCCCTGATCTTTCCCGAGACCACGGGTACGGAGGCACGCCTCAAGCTCGACCGCGTGCGGCAACACCTCTCGGCTACGCGATTCGACATCCCCAGGGTGTCACGCGACATGTCCATCACCTTCAGTGGTGGGGTGTCGGCGTCGCCAGAAGATGGCATGGGGGTGGAGGAGCTCATCGCGCTGGCGGACCAGCGGCTGATGTCGGCGAAGAAGGGTGGTCGGGATCGCGTGCAGGGCGCGTAGCACGACCACACAGCGCTCAGGACACCGGGGCGTCCGTGCAGCAGGCGTTCAGCAACCTGTCCAGCGCTTCGGCGTAACGGCGTCCGCGCAGCTCGCCGGCCCCGTCCGGTGTCGCAGACACAAAACACGCTGCGCGATACAGGCTGCGCATCAGCATGGCAGAGGGACAGTGATACAGGCGCGCAAACTCGGCGAGCTCCTTGCTGGATGCGGCGACATCGTCCTCCCCGCGCCCCTCCGTCACGAACACACTCAAGTGCCGGCAGTACGCGTGAAATTCTGGCGACCCTTCCAGGAGGAGCGTGAGCGCGTCGCGATGGCTGTCGAACGACACCGGTTCAGGTTCTCTGGCGGACCTGCGCTGGGGCGAGTTCATGCCTGTATACGTAAGCACTTCTCGCGCCGTTCAGTGGCGCCGCGCACCGGCGCGCACGATCACGGGGGCGCGCACCGCGCGGCCCGGCGTGACACCCTCCACTGCCCGGCCTTCCGTCACCACCGATACGCCGTTGACGAGGACGTGCTGAATGCCGAGGGGTGAGCGCGACGGTTCGCGATACGTCGACTGATCCAGGACGCGGCTCGCATCGAAGATCGTGATATCGGCGTCGGCACCAACGGAGAGCCGCCCCTTTCGGCGCATCGCCGGCACGCGCTCCTGAAGCCGCTCCGCCGGCATGATCGTCATCTTGCGAATCGCGTCCATCAGCGAGAGCACGCGCGTATCGCGCACGTAGCGGCCGAGCACCCTGGAGAAGGTGCCTGTCGTGCGTGGATGTCCGGTACCTGCCTGCCAGTAGGCGTCACTCGCGATCATCGTGAGCGGGCTCTGTATCGCCGCCA
>JAYVNZ010000275.1:0-13317 GCA_043758185.1 Gemmatimonadaceae bacterium
TCCACGCCCGGCAAGGCGATGAGCAATTCCGACCTGATATGCGCTCTAAGGTAGTAGGGGCGTCAACCTCCTGCGCCACCCCAGTCCGCTTACCGTACGCGCACTACAGCTTCAGATGGGCATGGATACTGTCCGTAACTCGTTGTGGATCACTATTTTCCACATCAACAACGAGGTCCGCTGACTCATACACCATTTGCCGAGCTGCGAGCAGGCGCTCCAGCTCGCCACGCGGATTGGGCCGCAGCAGCAATGGCCTGCCAGCCACCTTCCGGCCCATGCGCCGCAGCGCGCCAGCAGGGGAAATCTTCAGGTAGATGAGCCGCGACGGCGGGCGCAGGAGCGCCAGCGTTTCCGGCTGGCTCACCCATCCCCCGCCAGGTGCGAGCACCATTCCACCGAACAGCGCGACTTCCTCCGTGAGCGCGCGTTCCATGATTCGGAACGCCGGCTCTCCGCGTTGCGCAAAGATCTCGGCGATACTCAGCCCTTCGCGCCTCGAAATTTCAACGTCGAAATCAAGGAATGTGCGGCCAAGCTGGTGCGCGAGCAGGGACGCGACCGTGCTCTTGCCGGCTCCGGGCAGCCCCACCAGGATGAGGTGGGGGCGCGACGGATCAACCGCCGAGCCGGGCTGCGACGTGCGAAAGGTAGCCATCGAGGTTGCGCCTGACTTCGCCGAGGGAATCACCACCGAACTTCTCGAGCATCGCATCCGCGAGCACGAGTGCCGCCATCGCCTCCGCAATCACGCCCATCGCGGGGACCGCCGTCACGTCACTCCGCTCGGCGGTTGCCTTGGCGGCATCGCCGGTCGCCACATCCACGGTACCGAGTGGGCGCATCAGCGTGCTGATTGGCTTCATGGCCACCCGCACGACGAGGGGCTCGCCAGTGGTCATGCCGCCTTCCAGCCCGCCCGCACGGTTGGTCTCGCGCCGAACGTTGCCAGCGCGCGTGCGGCCGGGTGCGGTGGTGATTTCGTCGTGCACCTCTGCCCCCGTCACACGCGCCGCACCGAATCCGAGTCCGATCTCGACCCCCTTCACTGCCGGAATGGAGAGCATGGCCGCGCCAAGGCGCCCGTCGAGCTTGCGGTCCCACGACACATGTGAGCCGAGGCCCACTGGCAGGCCGGTCACCACCACCTCGCACACGCCGCCCAGGGTATTCCCGTCCTTCTTCGCTGCATCAATGCGTGCAATCATGGCCGCCTCGGCGTCCCTGTCCAGCGTGCGCAACTGCGAGGCATCTGAGGCCTCGTTGAGTGCGGCCGGTAATTCCGCTGGCGCAACGGCGTCGACGCCGCCCAGGTGCACCAGGTGACTTCCCACCGTGATGCCGAGTTCCGCGAGCAACCGGCGCGCAATGGCGCCAGCGGCCACGCGAGCGGTGGTCTCGCGGGCGGACGCGCGTTCCAGGATGTCGCGCGCGTCGTCGCGATCGTACTTCAGCAGTCCCGTGAGATCCGCGTGGCCTGGCCGCACTCGTGTAACAGCGCGTCGGCGGAGAGTGCCGGCCGCATCCTCGTCGCGCGGTGCTGCGTCCATGATCTCCTGCCAGTTCTTCCAGTCCTTGTTGCGGATGAGCATGGAGATGGGACTTCCCATCGTCTCGCCTGCGCGCACGCCGGAGAGGATTTCAGCGCTGTCGCGCTCGATCTGCATGCGGCGTCCGCGACCGTAGCCCTGCTGCCGGCGCGCGAGATCTGCATCGATGTCGGCGGCGAGGAGTGGGACACCGGCGGGCATGCCTTCGAGGACGCTGATGAGCGCCTGGCCGTGCGACTCACCGGCTGTGGTGAAGCGAAGCATGGGGAGGAACGGGAGAACGTGGAGTCCGGAAATGCGCGAGCCCGGCGACGTGCCGGGCTCGCGCATTCTCAATCTAGTGTGCGAGCGCGGTCACGGACCCGGGAGAACATCGCGGTTTCGGACGTCGATTACCACAAGCCCTGCGGTCGAGAGTCCATAGAGTTTCACGCGAACGTAATTGGGATCCGACGGCAGCAGGCCCACGTTGTCCAGCTTCGTGGGGTGGCCGACGCGCAACGGACCGTACAGGTTCGACTTGGTGGCAAGCGACCCGCGGTTGTAGTCGTAGTACGCGATGTCGATTGCCTCGATGGTGCCATTGGCCGACGCCACGAACGCGAGTCGCTTGTCCTGCGACACGGTGAGCACGCTGTCCACACCCGGGAAGAAGGCGACACCCGCTCCCTGGTTGAAGGTGGTTCGTGTGCCTTGCAGTCGCGCGGTGAACGGCTGGTCCACCTTGGCAAAGAACGTGGCGTTGCCGTGCACTGCCAACCGCGAGCCCAGCGAGTCGAGCGCGAGGCCGAAGACGCGGTCGGCCGCGTTCGTGGTGAGATCGGCAATGGTGATATTCGGCGCCGCGTATGTGAACCGCTTGGGAACGGACCCGTCGTCGCGAACAAGGAAGGCCCGGCCGAATGGCGTCTTGTTCCCCTCACCGAAGGCGATCCACTTTCCATCGCCGCTGGATGTGGCATAGGTGGTGTCCGTGAGCGCGAGGGATTTTTCATCCGCATTCTGTCGAGCGTCGATGTCCGTGGTGGGGAGTACCGTCTTCAGCTTGGCAATGGTCTTCACGATGCCCGAATCGCTCGAGGCGCACACCGATGGCGAATTGGTACCCGGATCGTGATCGCAGATGACCAGGAAGTCCGGGCTGCTGGTGCTGGCAGAAGAGGCGACCACGCCAACGCTGTCCACATTGGCCACGAGGTACGATCCCCCGTCGTTCGACTGGCTGGCGAAATCCAGGATGAACCGGTAATCGGGGAATTGCGCCTTTGGATCGAGGAAGCGGATGGTACCGGCCGTGTTTGCGGACGTTGGCCGCGTGGAGACATAGAGGCGTCCTGAGGAACTCTGCTCCACATACTGCGGGCGATCGGAGAAGATGAACGGGCCCGAGACCGAGATGCGGATCTTCCCGGTTTCATCGCGGACTTCCGTGACCTTGTAGAGGTACGACGCGCGAGTCACGATGCGCTTCGCGAGATCCTCCTTCATCACGGAGGGATCCGTGGAACCGATGAAGACACGACTCAGGTTGGTGCCACCCGAATTCGCGACGTAGAGCGTGTCGCGCGCGCCTGTGCGTGCGAACGCCATGCCCCACGGTTGCGAGCCGACCACAATGCCATTGGCGGCAAAGGTCCTGGTGATCGGGCTCCAGACTTCGAGCCGACCGTTGTTCTTGTTCGAGAGGAACACGTTGGCGCGCGTGGTGTCCGGATCGACAACCAGGTCCGCCACCACGTCTCGCCGGGCTGCCGGGAGCGCGAACGTACGACCGAACACGATGAGCGTACTGTCCACGAACGCGCTGTCGCGCACCGACTGCGGTGGCGAGGACAACGTGGGCACCGAGTAACCGATCTGCCCCGCCTGGTCGTAGGCAAAGGAGATCACTGCGAGCCGCTTGCCCTGCTGCGCAGTGGAGAGGTTGAACACCAGCGTGGCCCGCTGCGCGCTGCTGTATGGCGCCGGGAAGGTCACGCTGTCGCGCTTGATCACCGTCTTGCTCGTATCCGTCAATTCGTAGCCCACGGAGACGATGCCACTCCCGCTGGCGGAGATGGTGACGCTGTCGCTGATCTCGCTGCGGAGCGAGACCGTCTGGACGACGCGGGGCACCGGTCCCCTGCTGCCCGCCGATCGAATCGGGACGGCGAGGGGCGAGCCCGTGGACAGCACGCCATCGCCGCTCACGGCGTACGGGGTGATGGTCACGAAACTGCGGGGAGGCGCGTTGGCCGGAATGATGAATGCGGCTTCGAACACCCCAGGCTTGGCTGGTGGCGAGAACGTGGTCGACGCGCTGTCGTTCAGCGGCGTGGGCCAGCTCGCGTCACCCCGGATCCTGAAACCCAGTCTCACGATGCCGCTGCCATGCGTGGCGCTGAGTCGCACCTGAAGGCTGATGCCAGGCGAGGCACTATCGCCAGGCTGCGGCGTGATGATGCTGATGGCCGGTCCGTTCACGAACTTGAGGCTCACGCGGCTGGAGTCCACCAGACCAACTGCGTCTCTCACCACGCCGCTGACTACGAGCGTGTCCGTGGTGGTGTCGATGGGACTGATGACCGTGAGGTAGCGCGAGATGGTGGTGTCGCGCAACCCGGACCGGAAGCCGCCCGTGGGAGGAACCGTGACCAGGCCGAGGCGCGGCACGATTGTCTGCGTACCGAGCGACGCGTTTCCACGCGTGGAATTCCCGGAGAACGTCACCTGCTGCAACTGGATGTTGTCGGTGATGCGTGCGGTGACCAGCACGGAGTCGCCGACATTGAGGGTCGTGCCTCGCAGCGGCGCCAGCAGCGTGATGGCCGGCTTTGTCGCGTCGTTGAGGATGAACCCCTGCCCGGACGCGAGTCGCGTTACGAGGCCCACGCTCCCTCGCTCGAACGCGACGAAGGTGAAGCTGCCGGCGGTCAGGGTGTCGGGCACCACGTACGTGAGCGGTGCCGGGCGGAACGTCGTGGTGCCAGGGGGGGCCGCCACGCTGTCGGATTGCACCAACACACTGTCCGTCGCGCGCACGCGATAGACGCGATAGCCAGCGTAGCTCACGGATGTGGTGTCACCGGCAACGATGCTCACGGCAACCGCGTCGCCGTTCTTCAACGCTGCGCCGGGCTTGTTGGTGATTAGTGACAGTCTGGGTACCAGCCCAACCGTGACCCGCGCGGTATCGGCATTGCCGGATGCATCCGTCACGATGCCGTACACCACCAGCGAGTCGAGCAGTGTATCGACGGGCGCCTGCACCTTGAGGTAGCGCTGCACGATGGTATCGCGCGTGCCGTTCGCAAACGCCAGCGCGGCGCCAGGTGCCGAGATGAGCGGATAGCGCACCACGGTATCGGCCGTGCCGAGCGATGCGACACCACGCAGCGACACCCCGCGGAAGGTGACGCGAGCGAGCGCGATGTTGTCCGTGATGCGCGCGCGCACCAGAATGGAATCGCCTGGTACGATGCGGCCCGACGGCGTGGGCGCCTGCAGGGAGATGGTGGGCCGCTGGCCATCAGCAATGGTGATGACCGCGAACGAACTCAGGCGGCTTGGCAGCGCCGACCTGTCCGCAGCGAAACCCGCAATGGTGTAGGGACCCGTGAGCAGCGACGCCGGAAGCACGAACGAGAAGGTCGGCGTGGTGAAGCTGGTGGTCCTGCTGCCGATGGAGGTGAACACGCTGTCGGACTTGATGACCGTGGTGTCCGTGCCATTGATGCGCAGCAGGCGATAGCCCGCGTACGCAATGCCGGAGCTGTCGATCGCGGTGACCTTCACGTCCACGGTATCGCCGCCCTTGAGCGTGCGGCCGGACTTGGAAGACACCACGGAAACGGCCGGTGGGATGGAGTCGCCCACCGTGATGATGATGGAATCCACACGCACGTTCATCGCGACATCGATGACCGTGCTCCGAACGACGATCTTGTCGCCCTTCACGGCTCCGCCCAGCGGAACCGGAACGGCGCGAACGGTCGAGAGCGCCGCCGGGATGACCCGGACGGAATCGAATGCCGTGACCAGCGCGCCATTGCGGGCGGTGGTGAGCACGCTCGTGACGCCTACGTTGTCCGTTGCCGTGACCGTGACCACCAGCGGCGACGCGACGTCCGCCGAATTCGTGGCGCCACCGGGCAGGCTGAACCGCACTTGCGGCCGCTCGACGTCGTTCACGCTCGTCGGCTGGGTCGGAAGTCGCGTGTCGCAGCTCGACGCGACCAGCACTCCGGCGATGAGCGCGGCGCACCGCGCCAGGGATTTCATCTGCATCATGTATGCTCCAGGTGCGGCTAGCGCCGCACCGTCTCGGAAGGCAACTGCCCCTCATCGATGATATGGGGCGTAATCAGCACGAGCAGATCGCGGCGTTGCTCCTGCCTCGTGGTGTAGCCGAACAGGCGCCCGATCAGCGGAAGGTCCACCAACAGGGGAATGCCCGACTTGGTGACCCGGACGCTCGTCTGGGTCAATCCGCCAATCACCACGGTCTGTCCGTCGGCGATGAGCAGGTCGTTCTTGAGGTTGTTGTTGTCGATCAGCGTGCCATTGTTGGTGAAGTTCACGTCGGAATTGGTGACCTCCACGTGCATCACGATCTGTCGGTTGTTCGTCACGGTCGGCGTCACCAGCAGCGTGACGCCTGTCTGGATGCGCTCCACCGTGATGGGACCGGTGAGCGATGTTCCTGCCCCGCCACTGCTCACGAGGGGAACGAACGGCACCTGCGCACCAGAAATGAGCGTTGCCGTCTTGTTGTTCAGCGTCGTCACGCTCGGCTCTGCCTGCACGTCGAGCAGCGACACTTCCTGCAGCGCGTCCAGGAACGTGCTGAAGTCGAAGTTCCCCAGCGCAGTGGAGTAGATGAGGCGCAACGCCGCGCCGTTCACTGTTCCAGACGCATTCGCGATGGCCGACACCGTATTGCCGCCGAGGAGCACACGCGGGGGATCATTCGGATTGCCCGCGCCACCAAGGCTGTCCCTGCGCTGCACGATGTTGCTGAAGAACTGCTGCGCCGAGCCGAGGTCGTACTTGATGCCGAGCGCGTCCAGGTCGGTGCGGTTCACCAGCACCACCTTCGCCTTGATGTTCACGGCCGCCTGGCGCAGGTCCAGCGAGTGCGCGAACTCGACCAGTTCGTCCACAGTGCTGGCCGGTGCGGTTATGCTGACTGTGTTGGTTGCCTCGTCTGCGGCGACGCTGCCGCGGCCGCGGCACACCGACGCGTCGATACCGGTTCCGCCTGGTGACACCGGCGCGGACGCCTGCGCCGGCGGAGCACCCGCGACCGGAGGCTGGCCGGCAGCCGCGGACGACGAGGTGGGGGCGCTGCGTTCGGAGGGAATGCACTGGAGCAGCCGCTGGCGAATCTGCTCGCCCACGGCCGTCGCGCGCTGGTAATTCACGCGATACACGCGGTTGACGAGCGGCTCACTGGCCACCCGGGCGGCGATGCGCTCCTGGGTGTCCACGATGATGATGCCATTGGCGTCTTCGCGCGCATCGAGCCCCTGCGCGGAGAGGATGGCCTGGAGCGCGACGTCCCAGGGCTGATCCCGGATCTCGGCATCCACCTTGATGGCACCCACATTGGTGCTGGGGAGGATGGTGCGTCCCGCAAACGAGGCGAACGACGCGAGCACGTCGCGAATGTCCGAGCCCTGGAATACCACGCTGATGCGTGGCTGCTGCGAGCGCTGCTGCGCTTGCTGCGCCACCTGCTGTGCCGTCATCGGGTCGCGCTGCACATTCGTTCGCATGGGTGCATCGCTGACGTCCGCCACCCGGGCGGACGCCGTGCGCTCACTCGGTTCCGCCTTGCCAGCCGGTTCGCCGGCCGCCCGGGTGCCGGGCAGCGTCACCACGCGATCTTCGGATGCGGAGCCGCTGCCAATGTGCCAGGCGGAGAACTGCGCGCCGGCCGTGGTCGTGACGGCCACGTGCACCTCGCCATCGGTCTGGGTCAGCTGGTACGCGTGAGGCCCGTCGAGGTAGACCACGACGCGCACCGTACCCTTGCGATACTGGGAGTAGCGCACGTCGCGGATGCCGCCGCGCGCCACGCGATCGTACCCTCGCGACCCCAGGCCGAGCGATGCGCCCGTGAAATCGAGGACGATGCGATCCGGTGAGGGCAGGGTGAAGTCGCGCACCTCGATGCCGCCGGAGACGCCGATCACGAGTTCGGCCTTGCCCGACGCCGGAATGATGCTGAGCGACCGGACCGACCCCTCGGCCGGCCGGGCGTCGACCGGTCGGGCGGCTGGCCCGTACACGAGCGCCGCGGCCACGATGGCCGTCAGGACTAGCTTCATTTGTACCTCACCTTTGACGAATCAACCAGAAACAGCGAGTCCTGACGGCTCTGTCCGAACTCGTCTATCGTGAAGAGCACCACGCGCGGCCTGATCTGGGCGACGCGCATCCGGCCAAGGGTCATGCCGGCGTTCACTCGGTACTGGGCGTTGGTCAGCACGTCGCGCATGATGGCGACACTGCGACGACCCGACGCTTCGTACAGGATTGCGACGAGCTTGAGGTCCGAGAGCAACGGACGCAGCTCTTCCGTGAGGATGAGCGAGTAGAAGGGATCGCGTCGTCCGTCCGCGGAATATGCGAACACTTCCCGTGTCACGGGCGCCCCGGCACCCAGCGCCGCGGACGGTTGCGACGGAGCCGCAGCCTCGCCTCGCAACGGCACGCTGCCAGGGCCCGAGGGTCGTGCCTGCGTGGCTGCCGCCGCGCCGCGTCGCACCGGTATTTCCTGTCCTGTCTGCGCCGAGAGCCGGGCATTTTCGGCATCCACGGCATTCTGCACTGCTCGCTTTGGCGCATTTATGTCCGGCATACGCTGTCCCGATGCAGTGACCGCGAGACCGAGGCTGAGCGCCGCAGCGGCCACAAGGGCGCGACCATGCGCTCCGGGCATGACGAATGAACGCATCATCACTTCTCTCCCGGCTTCGGCGCGTCAGCCTTCGGCACGCCCTTGACCGGTGGGGGTGGCGGCGGCGCATGCGCCACGTATGTCTGGATCTCGAAACGCGCTTCCAGGTTCTGCACCTTGGCGCGCTTCACGATGCGGGCGTCGGCCTGGGGATTGAGCACCACGTTGATGGGCGCCACGATCCGCTGCAGCGACCCGATGTTGGTGAGCAGGTCGCCGATCTGGTGATAACTCCCCCCACGAACCACGAGCCGGTACTTGAACGCTTCGTACTGGTCGCCCACCAGGGTGGGCAGCGGCTGCACATCGGCGATCTCGAGCCCCACGCGGCGCGCGGCGGTCGAGACCTGGTCGAGGAGCGTGGGCACCTCGTTCTCCGTGGGCACGAGCAGTCGCATCACCTTGAGATCGGCCGTGAGCAATTCGGCCTGCTTCTTCAGCTCGTTCGTCTTTCCACCCGCCAGGTCCGCCTTGGCGCGCTGGTTGACGACGAGCAGCGAATCCACGTGCGCCTGCATTTCCACCAGCTCGTCACGGCGCGGCTGCCAGACGAGGGCGAAGTACGCGCCGCCGAGCAGCAGCGCGGCAGCGCCGACGCCGCCCAGGATGCGGTCGCGCTTGTTCGTGGGAAGGAGTGCCATGCTACTTCACCGAGACGGCGAGTGGAACGCGCCTGCCCATGGAGGCATCAGGGCGCGAATACAGCATGTCGAGCTGGAACTGCGTCACGTCCTTGCCGCTGTCGTTCGCATGTTCCGACTTGACGAGCTGCACCTGCTCGATGAAGGCGGACTGCTCCAGCTGGCGGATGAAGCGCGTGAGCGCCTGGATATCCACGGTGTTGCCCACCATGTGAATGCGGATGGTGTCGCGCGGAATGCTGGTGTTCAGCACCTTGCGCCTTTTCTTGCCCGCGGCCCCACTATCCGGCGTCGCCGCCGCGGCGGTCGCCACCGTGATGGCCTGCTGCGCCTGCCCCAGTCCCGAAAAGCCGAGCGTCACCAGCCACGTGTACGGCGGCAGGGCCTTGCTCACCTCGTCCATGATGTGCGGCCAGATGTAGCGATCGTCGTCGATGGCGCGAATGAGGTTCAGCGATCGGAGCGCCGTGTCGCGTCGGGCTTCGGCCTTGTCGTGTTCCTTCAGCACCGACGCGTAGCGCGTGGAATCCTGCACCGCCTTCTGGAGGGCGTCGTCGAGCGCAGCACCGGAGCGTGACTGCTGGAAGAACAGGCCGCCAACGGCAATCAGCGCGATGGTGGTCACCGCGACGGAGCCGATGAGCCACGGCTCCTTGATGCGCTCCCGCACGGACGCCATCGACGCGGCGAAGTCGAAACTGGCGCCGCCGCCGCGCTTCGACTTGCGTCGCGCCCCGGGAAGAAGATTGATCTCGATCATTGCGTCGCCTCGCTCATGCCACCTGCCGCAACGCCAGCCCGATAGGCAGCATGAGCAGGGGTGCAACCTCGTCGGTGACGAGGCTGTTCAGCGCGCCGTCACGGACCTTCAGGTTGATCAGGGGGTTGGCCTGCTGCACGGGAAGGCGCAGGCGGTTGGCCAGCACGTCGTTCAGCCCCGGAATGCGCGAGCCGCCGCCACACGTATAGATCGCGCGCACCTGCCCACCCGTGCGTGACGACGTGGCGAGGAATGCCGCGGCGCGCTCGATGCCGACAGCGATTTCCTCGCCGCGACTCTCCAGCACAGCGTCCAGGTGATCCGACCGGTCGTATCCCTGGATCAGCTGCTGTGCGTCGTCCGACGAGACACCGCGCTCTCGCTGCAGGTCTTCGCGGAATCGGCGCGTGCCCACGGTGATGTCACGCGTGAGGATCGGCACGCCTTCGTCGAGGATGTTGATGTTCGTGACTTCGTGGCCGATGTTCACGAGCGCCACCACCCCCTGCATGGCATCGGGATAGTTCAGCTCGAACGCGTTGTGCAGAGCGAAGGCATCCACGTCCACGAGCGCGGGTTCCAGCCCGGCGTCGGTCAGGATCCGGAGCTTCGACTCGATCAGCTCCCGCTTCGCCGCCACGAGCAGGACGCTCATCTCCACGCCGTCGGCGTCCGGGTCGAGGATCTGGAAATCCAGCTCCACCGACTCCATGTCGAACGGCACGTGCTGCTCCGCCTCCCAGCGCATCAACTCGCGAGCCTGCTGCTCCTTCACGCGCTCGATCTGGATCTTCTTGATGATCACGTCGCGACCCCCCACCGCGGTCACGATCTGCGTGCTCTTGACCTCGGCCGCCGCTAGCGCTCCCTGGATGGCCTCCACCACGATGCCGGGATCCATGACCTCGCCTTCGACGATGGCATCGGCCAGCAACGGCACCACGGCGACCCGAATGAGTTCCGGCTCCCCCTTGGAGTGATCAATTACAGCGACCTTGATCAGACCTGAGCCGATGTCCAGGCCGACCGTTGTCTTGTTCCGACCAAACAGAGCCATTGGGAGGTGCGAAGGGGAGCGGACCGGCGTCCATGGATCGAACCAGGGGCCGATCGTCCGAGAAGCGACGGGGGTATGTGCCGGGACGCGCGAAGATGAGCAGCCCTGGCACACTTGTCAATAGGCTTTAAGCGAGGCCACCTATAAATCGACCTAGCTTACACTTACATCAAAAGGTACTTCGTTGTCGTCGCAGAAGGTTCGGTCACGGTGGCCGCGCATCCGGTCACCTGTACCGAACACACGACCGGGCACGTGCGATGGTAACATTGACGGGAGACGTTCCGTGTGACCTGCGTCACGGGCCACCGCTAGTTTCCCGAAAATCCGCACCAGAAAAGTGATTCAGTAGAGGTCGGACAGCGTCCACCGGCCCAGGGGAACAGGAGCGCTCAGCGGTGCCAGGCTGTCCACGGCTTTCACGCGATTCAGTATGACGCGCATGCGACGCCGCGCCAGGATGACGTCGCTGGGCCCAGCCTGACAGTCCGCTGCGAGAATGAACCGCGTGGACGACAGGCGCCGCAGCCGCAGTTGCGTGAGTATTGGCACCGCGCCACCGCCACGGGTGCGCGGGCCCAGCGTGACCGAGCGCTCCGCACCGATTGCGAGGGAGTCGTCAGCGGCACCCCAGTGCGACACGAACTCCGCGATGGCGGCGCGAACATCCGCGTCCGCAAGCAGCGCCGCCTCGTGCGACTGCTCCGACCGCTGCGCGGCTGTAGCCGCCGCGAACGATCCGGCCAACAGCGCCGCCGCCAGTGCGAGCAGCGCGAGTGCAGTCACAAGTGCCCCACCCCGTCGCGACGACACGTGCTACGTGCCGCTTCGGCGAAGTCCCACGTCGATGGAGTCGGTGCGAACACTGTCGGTCCCCCAGGTGCCCGGTGTGACGAGCGACCGTATGGTGATCCGGATGCGCGCGATCCGCGTGACGTCTATCGCACCGCCGCCTGGGGCGATTTCCGCCCCCATCGCATCAAAGTATCGATAGCCCGAGCGGCCTGCGCCCGACGCAAGCAGAAGCGGGCCCGCAACAGGCTGCGGGGCGGGAAACGCTCCAGTCGCGTCATTCCATTCCCGGAAGCCGAGCTGCCACGATCCATCCCCACTGCGATAGAGGCTGTATCGTGTCTGCCTGGTGAGCCGCAGCGGCGCGCCCGCTGGGATGCTGTCGTCCGCATTGGCGAGGACAAGACGTACGGACGATCCGGTAAAGGCCAGCGGCTGTGTGCACGTAGCGGTCACCGCTTCTACGCTCCGGACGCGCGCGGCAGACCACGCCGAGTCGCCGAGCCACCAGAGCGTGTCTCCGGCTCGGGCTGGTGATGCGGTGCCGGCATAGGCACCGCTCTGGACGCCGTCGGGCAGCAGCGAGACAGATCCCGCTGATTTCTCGCACGCGAAGGAGACGGCCACCGGTGCCCGGAATTGCAGTGCGGTATCGCTCGCCGACCCTATCGCGATGTCCCCCGCTGCTGCATCGAGCTCGGCAAGTTGCGACGCCAGCACGGTGGCCGCCGAGTGGAGCTGTCCGTCTGCACGCGACTGGACGCGGATGCGCCCGTGCACCCGCTGCTGATGAAGCAGGCTCGTGGTGGCGACGGTGAGCGTGAGGGAGGCGAGTACGATTGCCAGGAGCAGTTCCAGCAGCGCGGTGCCATGGCGCTTCAGCACGCGATGGCACTCGCGAGCGAGAACGACCGCACACCTCGAACACCGACAATGCGCACCGTGTCGATAACCACCATGAACCCATTGACCCGCAAACCGACGACCCAGCGTTCGGTGAGTTGGCGGTCTGCGCTCGTCAGGCTGCCGGCCGACGCACGGTCGCAGCCCTCCGCCGTCAGTTGTGCAACGCGAGAGGCGGCCTGCTGAACCGCGGCTCGGCGTCGCGTCAGGTCGAGCGTGGTGCGCAGCATCAGGGTGGTGCTGCCGGCAATGGCGAGCAATCCCACCGACACGACCATCAGGGAGACGAGGACTTCGACGACGGTGAAGCCCGTGCGGCAGGGGTGATGATGTGGGGATGAGGGTGCCTTCTGCATGCCCGCAGCTTACCTGCGCGGCAGCCAGCCGCGTCACCGAACGAGTGCACCGCGGACGAAAAAGCGGCACGCCGGTGTTCAGCGTGCCGCTTCCTCGTGATCGTCCGGACTGTGGCGGCGGGGCGGCGTGCAGCCCCGCCGTCAAAGACTTACTTGCAGGCCGGCTCGCCGTCGCCTGCCGTGGTGACGAGGGGGTTCGGGGTGTGGACGCCGATGCCGCAGGAGAAGCTGGCGATCTGCGTGTGCGTGATGGTCGCGGACCAGTAGCCCGAGCCCGGCACGATCGTCGGGTTGTTGACACCCGTGGACGGCTTG